>NZ_JAHIBY010000006.1:0-256055 GCF_024151445.1 Acinetobacter sp. UC24323
TATAATCATGAGAGAATCAAGGTGAAGCTACAAGGTTTATCCCCTGTACAATATAGAAACCAGTTTATAAAAACTGCTTAACTAACTGTCCAACTTTATGGGGGCAGATCACCCTACCGCTACGAAGGGGGACGAACGAGTTCGCCACCAAAAAGAGAACTTTTTGATGTCTTGTGTGTTATATCGATCTGTCAAAATCGACTGGCAATGTGGCCAGCAGGCAAAGGATAATCCGCGTGTTTTTGGGTGTCAATGTAAGGTTGAATAGAAATTGGTTAAATAATTATTGTTGTTTATTCAATTAGATATTTAAGCTAAAAAGACCTTTAATTTAAATTTAACGATATCATCATAATAGTAAAATTGGTGGCAGAACGAAAAGAGGTTAGCAGACTGGCCATACAGAACCAGCACACTCGAAAGTGTCCTCTTATCACTCTACCGTAGAATGGTGACAGAACGAAAAGGGGTTAGCAGATGGTACACAAAGGAAAACCCAATACACCCGAAGGTGTCACCCTTTTCGCTCTATCGTAAAATGATGGCAAAACGAAAAGGGGTTAGCAGGCTGGGTACAGTACCAGCACACCCGAAAGTGTCCCCTTTTCGTTCTACCGCAGAATCGGTTGCAGACAAAGAATAATTATCAAATTTTTAAGTGTCAATATTCATATATTATTAATTTATAAAATATTTTTATTTCTATTGGCTCATTTTTCTCATTGTTAATTTATCGTTCATTTTCAAAACTGTTTAAATGAACAGATTGATCACGCTATAAATAAAAGCTACAGTAAATAAAGTTTGAATTTTATAACTTTAAATAAATTGATAACGCACGCAGGCAAAGACATGGAAACCATACATGATTTTTATCGTCGATTTTCTTTAACCAGAGATAGCGATTACTTGGTTCCATCGACTTCGTTTGGACATTTTAACGTGTTCCAACGCGATGCCTGCTCGTTTCTGACGCCTTATAGCCGCCGCGATTATTATAAAATTTCACTGGTTTTAGGCACAGGTGAACTTCACTATGCCAACCGCTGGATACGAGTCGACCGCCCTGCTTTACTGTTTTCAAACCCAATGGTGCCCTATGCATGGGAAATTAATTCGCCCGAACAGGCAGGCTGGTTTTGTCTATTTACCGAAGAGTTTGTAAACCAAGAATCGCGACAAAGCTTTTTAAAAGACTCACCGCTATTTAAAGTCGACGGCGACCCGCTATATTTTTTAAACGAACAACAGGTTGAAGAAATTTCATTTATTTTCAAAAAGATGATGAATGAAATAAATTCAGACTACATTCATAAATACAACGTTTTAAGAAATTATTTGCATCTGATTGTGCATGAAGCCATGAAAATGCAACCGACCCAACAGTTTGAAAAACATAGTAATGCTTCGGTGCGCATTTGCCATTTGTTCTTCGAATTATTAGAGCGCCAGTTCCCCATCGACTCGCCACATTTTCAGCTTAAACTCAAAACTGCAAATGACTTTGCCTATGGCTTGTCAGTGCATGTGAACCATTTAAACCGAGCTGTAAAAGAAGCCACAGGTAAAACTACGTCTGAGCATATTAGCTCGCGCATTACGCAAGAAGCCAAAGCGCTGCTACAACACACCAGTTGGAATATTTCCGAAATTGCCTATAGCTTAGGCTTTGAATATTCAGCGTATTTCACTAACTTCTTTAAGAAAAATACCGGATTTTCGCCTAAAAAATTCCGCGAAGACTGTGTGGCCTAAAAACAGATTGTTTGAATTTTATAATTATTGGTTTGAATGTTATACGTCAGTTTGAGCCAAAGCATTTTATAGTTTTTCTACTCAAGTGATTTTGCAAAAAGAGTGTGAAAAATGAAATATAGAACTTTAGGACAAACAGGCGAAAAAGTATCAGCACTTGGTTTAGGTTGCATGGGAATGAGCTTTGCCTATGGTGCCTCAGACGACACACAAAGCATTGCAACTCTAGAAAAGGCCTTAGACCTCGGCATTAATTTTTGGGACACCGCCGACATGTACGGCAACGGCGCAAACGAAGTTTTGCTCTCAAAAGTTTTAGAAAAACATCGCGACAAAGTGTTCTTAGCGACCAAATTTGGCTTTCGTTATAAAGAAGATAACCTTAACCCGAAAAACTCTTTAGAGTCTTATATCGACGGCTCACCTGAGTGGATTAAAGTCGCGGTCGAAAACAGCTTAAGACGCTTAAATACAGACGTGATTGATTTGTATTATGCGCACCGCATAGACCCGAATGTTCCAGTTGAAGATACCATTGGTGCAATGGCGGACTTGGTCAAACAAGGTAAAGTGCGTTATTTAGGGCTCAGTGAAGCGTCGGCTGAAACTATTCGTAAAGCCCATGCAATACACCCGATTGCAGCGGTTCAACATGAATATTCGCTACTTACCCGTGAGTTTGAGCAAACCCATTTGCAAACCATTCGTGAGTTAGGTATTAGCCTTGTGCCGTATTCTCCGTTATCACGTGGTTTAATTACCAATACGCTTGATGTGAATAACCTAGATGAAAATGATTTCCGTCGCCAGTTACCACGTTATCAGGGCGATAACTGGAAAAATAACCAAAGCTTGGCGCAAGCATTTAGCGAGTTTGCTCAAAGTAAAAATGCAACAGCGGCTCAACTGGCTTTGGCTTGGATTTTGGCGCAAGGTGACGACATTATTCCAATTCCGGGTACGCGTAAAATCGAGCGACTTGTAGAAAATGTGGGTGCTGTAGACCTTCATTTAACAACGGCAGATTTAGCAGAAATTGAAGCGATTATTGCAAGATATCCAAACTTGGGCGCACGCTATAACGCTCAGCAACTTGCTGCGGTCAACCACTAAAATACAAGCCATAAAAAAGTCCGACTCAGTGTCGGACTTTTTTATTTAGTCTTTGCTATATGTGCCTTGCTGGCGTCCACCCTGCCAAATCGCGTCTAAAGATTTATCTGAAATCGTTAGGCTTTCAGGGAAAATACTTAAATCCTTTTTAAATTTAGCCTCTGGTTTTAAACCAATACAGTCACCGTTTTTCCACCATGTACCTTCGGCATATTGGTCTAAAGCACCCACAGCAAGCATCCATTGAAACTTGCCATCTGGCTGAAGTAAAAGTTCTGAACCAACTTCCATCACACCATTTAAATAATAGTGCCCACTCCACGCCTCATCGGCTTTTTGGAATTTCACTTCCTTACAGGTACTAGTCGGCTCTGCATAAATGTGAGCAGAAAAAATAGCTGTAGAAACAAGCAGTAAAGGTGCAAATATATTTTTCATTATTGTGTTCCTATATATTTAATCTTATTTCCCAGACTCAACTTTTAAATACATTCCATCGGCATAAACGTTATGTCCAAAGCCACAACCCGACTCACCTTCGTTTTGTTTAACCTGAATATAATTTCCTAATTTTGCATTAGATTTAAAATCGAGCTGAATACGGCAGTCTTGATCTTTATAAATGGTTTGCTTGGCATTAGTCGGCATTTTGGTGTCAAACTCACCCATATTTGGGCCATAAATTAAGCTTCTAAGTCCCATATAAACGCCCGAATAGCCAATGGCATATTGGCCCTGTTTACGACTTACCGTGATGTGATCCCACTCACCAAAACCTGAGTAACGGACGTATTCACCCGACAAATCATTTGATGCTTTAGGTTGAGGCAACTGCTTAAGGTTAAATTGACTAGACTTTGATTTTTCATCAAGCATAAACCATGCTCTTGCCCAAAGTGGCTGACCCAATTTGGCATAGGCTAAGCCCACGTTATTGTTGGCAACTTCAATATCACGGTCGGTAAATTTAACTGTGGTTTCATCTGCATTAGCCTTACAAAAAGCAGTCCAAGAGGCTTGGTTCTGGAAATTTTCGAGCGCTTTTTTATATTGTTTTTGATCGTAGAATTTCTTGCCTAAACTCGCGTATTGCTTCACTTTATTGCAGCTTTGTTGTAATTCTTGTTCATAAGAAAACTCTGCATGATTTACCGTTAAAGCTGAAAGCGTAAGAACCGCGCAACCTGTAATAATCGATTTAATCATTTTTAAAATTCTTTAATAATTAACTAATTATATAATATGAGCTGGCGCTATAAATCACAATTATTTGAAACAAAAGTCTATTAGAAGAGTTTATGTTTTTATAAAAATAGTTAAATCCATACAAAATAAATTTTTGAAAATATTAAACCTTAACTGGTTATTTTAATTGAATATTCAACCAAAAAATAATGTAGACTGCATGCGTAAAAATTAGGAAGAATTATAAGAGTGAATAATTTAATTATTGGAACCCTATTTGCACTGTGTGCAGCGGCTTTAAATGCATCTATTGGTGTAATTAGTAAATTACTCATGCACAGTGGTTTAAACCCGCAAGATATTGCCTTTTTAAAAACCATTATCGCCTTTTTCTTTTTAAGTGTGTTTTTATTTAAAGTACCTGTTAGCCAAAAGATTGCATTTATTAGCAGCACACCAAGTAAACTCAGTGTTTTTTCTCAAATTGCTATCTGTGCTTTTTTAGGTATTTTCTCGCTATTCTTTTTTGAGACCATTGCTTATAACCACGGTGCTGCGGCCAATGTGGTAGTGGTACTCATGGCTTCGGCTGCCATTTCTGCCCTATTTTTTGGGCGGTTCATTTTAAAAGAAAGCATCTACATTCATTCGCTTATTGGAACATTATTGGCAGTTGCGGGGATTAGTATCATTTCGTGGAAAGGTGAAAATAGCCTTTTAATGCTGATCAATGCTTCTATTGCCGGTACGGGTTATGGCTTATTTTCGGTTTTAGTGAAAAAGTTCAAATTAAACGGCGGGCTGTTTCTGACTAAATACTTACTGCTGTTTGGTAGTGTTTATCTTGCAGTTCCGTTTTTAGTAAATTTACATGCTATACACTTTAATATCGACATTGTCTTAGGTTTGATTGGTTTAGCCGTTCTACCAACCATACTCGGCTTTTTCTGTACCACTAAAGCGTTGTCTTATATGAGTGCCGCAAAAGTACAAGTGACCGAGCTTTCAGAACCTATTTTTGCAGCGCTCATGGCTTGGGTTTTCATTCATGAACAGCCGACTTTATCGTTTTTATATGGTGCAATCTTCATTATTTCAGGCATCTTTTTAATGAACAGAGCGCCGAAATCAAACTAGCTGATTTCATTTATTTCGTTGGCGTGGTGACAAGCCACTTGCACCACACTGGCAAAGTTAATCGCCATCTGTGAAGGGGCATGTTTCTTATAAGCAAGCCCTAAACCCACCGTAGGTACAGGCGCTTTCAAAGAGCGATAAGCCACACCTTGTATTTGCAATTGTTTGGTCGACTCGGGAACCAAAGACACCCCTAAGTTTGCAGATACCAACGATAAAATTGACACAATTTGCGGGGCATTTTGTCCAATTTTCGGTTCAAAGCCACGCTCATGGCAGGCTTGTTTAATCGCATCAAAAAGCCCTGCACTCACTGAAGGCGGCGAGACAATAAAATCAAGTTCTCGCAGCGCAGTTAAATCAATTTCTTGTGATACATCGTCGAGTTGAAAAGACTCTGAAGGTAAAGCAGCAATGAGCGGCTCAGCCAATAATTCTTGAAGAATGAGGCTATCCGGCATATTGCGTGGCGAGCGAATAATTGCGACATCTAAACGGTCTTCAAGTAATAGGTCGATGAGCAGTAAGGTATTGGCTTCTTCAAGCTTTAAATTTACTTTCGGGTATTGCTGCTGGAAATAGCGAACACATTTAGGAATTAAAGGATTCAACATTGAAGTACCTGTAAAGCCTAACCGTAATTGACCTACTTCGCCATTTGCCACTTGCTTAACAAGGTTTGCTGCATCTTCTACACGCTGCTGCACTGGCTGAATGGCATTTAAAAAGGCAAGCCCCGCTTCGGTCAGCTCCACCCCATGAGGCGAACGAATAAATAAATCTGCACCTAGCTCTTCTTCTAAGTCTCGTATTTGCATACTTAAAGGCGGCTGACTCATGTTTAAGCGCTGCGCAGCTTTGGTAAAGTTTTTTTCTTCTGCTACTGCCAAAAAGTAGCGTATATGCCTGAGTTCCATTGTTATATATAAAACATATCGTGTCCCATTATTAAATATATTAGAAAAATACCTTTTAAATTGCTAATTTTAATTTATCGAATTTTCTCGATGCAGCATGCCTTTAGGTCCTGCTCTTTTTTCTGTCATGGTCATGATATGAACTCTTCATCTACACCCAGTACCTTAAACACTGAGGCAACGTCTGTTCTTTCCCGTGAGTGGATTCACAAAGGGACTAAAGCTTATAAACATGCAGGATTTGCTTTATTCCTCGTAGGTTTTGCTAGCTTCTCTCTGATTTATTGTGTACAGCCACTCTTACCTGCATTTAGCCAAAGCTTTCAGATTAGTCCTGCGAGTAGCTCTTTGGCACTGTCATTAACGACTGCCTTTTTAGCAATTTCCATTGTGCTATCGAGTGCCTTTTCACAAGCGATTGGCCGTCGCGGCGTGATCTTTATCTCAATGCTGTGTGCCGCAATTTTAAATATTGTCTCGATGTTTACACCGAACTGGCACAGTTTGCTGATGGCGCGTGCGTTAGAAGGTTTACTGCTTGGTGGCGTACCCGCAGTGACTATGGCTTGGATTGCCGAAGAAATTGCACCTGAACACCTCGGTAAAACCATGGGTTTATATATTGCAGGGACAGCCTTTGGTGGCATGATGGGCCGTGTCGGTATGGGTATTTTGGTTGAATATTTTTCATGGCGCACCGCCTTAGGCTTACTTGGGGCAATCTGTTTTATTTGCTCAATTGCATTTTTAAAATTACTTCCCGCATCGCGTAATTTTGTGCAGAAAAAAGGGCTGAATTTAGGCTTTCACATGCAAATGTGGCGTGCTCATTTAAGCAATACTAAATTATTACGCCTGTTTGCCATTGGTTTCTTGCTTACCAGTGTTTTTGTCACCCTGTTTAACTATGCGACCTTCCGCTTAAGCGGTGCACCTTATTCACTGAGTCAAACACAAATTAGCCTTATTTTCTTGTCGTATAGCTTTGGTATGGTGTCTTCATCGTTGGCAGGTAGCTTAGCCGATCGCTTCGGTAAAAAAACCATGATGATGAGTGGCTTTGCCTTGATGATCGTGGGTAGTCTCATGACCCTGCTCAGCTCTCTTTTCGGCATTATTATTGGCATCGCATTTATTACCACAGGCTTCTTTATTACCCACTCACTTACGAGTAGTTCTGTGGGTGCCGAAAGCAAACAAGCCAAAGCCCATGCCAGTTCGCTTTACTTGCTGTTTTACTATATGGGTTCAAGTATTGTCGGCTCGGCGGGCGGTTGGTTCTGGTTACACGGTGGCTGGAGTGCGATTGTCGGTTTAACCGTCGTCTTGTCTTTAATTGGAATATTTTTAGCGGTTTATACTTCACATGCCAAAGCACATTAATGTAGTAAAACCCTAACTTTTTTAGGCTAAACCCGATGAGTATTTAAAAATCATATGAAAAAATTTAAATGCTCATTTTTTGGCTTGTATTTTTTTTAAGAAACTGTAAAATTCACTCCACATCGCCGGCATAGCTCAGTTGGTAGAGCAACTGACTTGTAATCAGTAGGTCCACAGTTCGAATCCGTGTGCCGGCACCATCATTAAACCTCATGAATATTTGATTTATGGGGTTTTTTGTTGTCTGTAGGTTTTGGAATAGACCTTTTGACTGTGCTGCCTTAGGTAGTAAAGAGATTCGTTAATAAGAAATGAAAAAAGCCCAACATCCTGTTGGGCTTTTTTCGTATTTCGTTACTAGGTATACATCCTGTAATACCTCACGTCCTGGTGCTTAAACTTATTATTGTTGTTTTACGTTTTGGAACTTCCTGTTCCTGATGAGTTCATCATAGGCAATTCATGAGGTCATAGAAAGACGTCAATTTCCTGAATGGATGTAGGAAAAAGCGTACATGGTTCTTTTAAATTTAAAACTTGATTTACCCATCATGAAATAAAAAATATGAATTTATAAACAAGTTCTGTTCTTCAATTAAATAAGAAAAAGATATAATGAGTTTATTACTTTATTTCTAAAATAAATTTAAAAACAACAAGGAACGAGATGTCTAATCTACCTTTAAACCTTTTTCAATCTTTAGTGATCATACTTGCATGCCTTATTATCCTTGTAAGTAAAATGCCTCAGCTAAAATTTAGAAAAACCATATTATTTTTAGCTCTTGGCAGTCTTACTTTAATCTGTGCTTTGGCAATATTTGGCTTCTTTAATTAAGCCTTATTTCTTGCTCTTCTCTATCATTTTTTCAAAGTGTTTAAGGTTTGGATTCAGCATGTCCCAAGCATAGGTCTGGCTCACAAAAACCTCCGCTTTAGGATGATAGAGACTTGGGTCATCCAAAGTGCCTGCGCGTATTGAAATCATTTCAGGAACAAGTTCAGGTAAGCCAAAAAGTTGAGAACCACAAGTCGGGCAAAAGGCTCTTTTAATGGGACGACCAGAAGAACCTAATGTCTCAAAATATTTAAGTTCGCCACTTATTTTCAATTCAGATTGATGAAAAAAAGCGATTGGTGCATAGGCCGACCCTGTTGCCTTTTGGCAATCTCGACAATGGCAATTAAAACTATAACGTGGCTCTGCATCGCTTTGATAGCTCACAGCTCCACATAAACATGATCCTTGATATTTAACTGACATGGCTCACCCTATTTTTTTATTGCTGTTATTTGAATATAACGTACATACCCATTTTGATAGAGTTGTTGGCATAACTTTGCAGTCATTTGGATTTTAAAATTTGCCAACCCTCGGTTATGGCTTTGTGCTTGTTGATTTTGAATATACTGTGAAAAACCTAATAATACCTGTTCTGATAAATCTTCGATTTTAATATCTGTAAAACCTTGTTGTTCCAAGGTAGTTCTCAGTATCTCTTCCGTGAGTAAGGCATCCCAAGTGACATCGGCTGCTTTAAGTAAATAACGATGCTTTTGTTCTTGTAGCATGGTCATGTTGTGACATGAGTCGGCACGCATCAAGTAATGAAAACCTAATCGTCCTTTTGAATTTAAAACTGGCGTAACCGAATCTAGAAATGAATTTAAATGACTGTGATAAGCCGCATCGATACATAAAATGGCATCGAAGCGTTGTTTAAATTCAAATTGTTTTAAATTTAAAAATGAACCGCAGAAAATCTGGCTTATTTCAGGAATAAGTTTTTGAATTTTATTAACACATGAAGCTTGTAGTTCAACTGCACTAAGGCTTTTAGGATGATAGTGCTGTAACCAGTGCAATAAACTTGCACCCTGCCCACAACCTAAATCGAGTAAGTGATCTTTTGAATTTAAATTGACAGCTTGTGCCAAATGATCAGCCAATTGGCGACAAGCTTCACGGTAGGTTTGGGTATTTTTCCAAAAACCCAAGTTTGTCCAAGCAAGCTCTTCACTATCCCCCAAACTTGATGCATCAATTGCATATTTATGAGGGATAAATCGAGAAAGAGCTGCTCGAACTTTTGCTTTCACAATTTTAGTAACCGAGTTCAGGGGCAACTTCGACCTTAGGCTTTAATCCCACGAATGGTAAAGGTGCACCCAAGATTTCAGCAATATGCATCGCAGAAGTCACTGCTGACTCTAAAATTGGCAAACCATCACATGACCATGAACCACAGTAGAATACTTTACGGTTTGGTTCTAAGTGACGTTGTTGTAGCTCTTTGTTTAAAGCAATGGTTTGCGAGTCTACAACTGCACGCGTTAAGGTCACTTTTGAAATGACTTTTTTAGGGTCAATATCCACTACTGGACGCCAAGTTTGGAATACAGGATTTTTACCTACCAGTGATGGCTCAACGGCATTCATCCAAACTGTAAACTGCTGGCGAGTAAACTTACGGTCCATCATATAGCTCAGCACTGACCAGTCTTTACGGCGTGGTGGCATTACTGTTGCATCTGTATGAATAACCAAGTCGCCTTGTTCAAAGCGGAACTGTTTAAGCAGATTCATATCTTCTGCAAACTGTTCAGGGTTTAAGAACTCTTCAAGTTTAGATGTCGGTGTCGCCACAATAACGCGGTCAAACGTACCTTGGTCACCTTTTTCATTTTCGACCAGTACTTTTTCACCTTGTAGCTCAACTTTTTTAATTGCCGAACCGCTATGGATATCAATGCCTTTAATTAGGCTGTCTACAAATGCAGGTGTACCACCTTTCATACGCAACAACATGTCACCATCAGTTAAATGACGCAAAAACTCAAGAAGGTTTTTCGCAGGCCAATCACCAATTGTTTTTGGGTTACATGTACAAATCGTATAAAGCACCGGCATAACTACACCATGCCAGAATACTTCTTCAATATCGTTCTGATTAATAAATTCAGCGAGAGTAATATCTTGATTTTTAGATTTAAAGAACTGGTGAATCGCAGTTTTTAATTGCAGCATCCCTTTTACCAGACGCCAGCCATATTGCTGGATACCTTTACGGTTATTGATAATTGGGAAATTACCAATACGGCTACGAGATGTGGTTAACCATGTTTCAGTACGATCTTCAAATAACCAGCTACAAGACATATAGGTACGAACCGGAAAAGTTTTAATGCCTAAATGTGCAGCAAGGCTGAGTGTATTTTTCCATAGATGCGGGTTCATAACACGCAATGGTGCATCAATAATCCCACCATCGAACTCAATGCTATGACTGTCCATTCCCCGGCCAGGAAGTGCTTCAAATATCGTGATTGTATGTCCTGCATCTTTCAGAATTCTTGCTGCTGCAAGTCCTGCCATTCCACTGCCAATAATTGCGATATCCAAAATGATGTCCCATTTTTCGAGAATTTTTTTGATTATCACTCATACCCTAAAAAAACACCGTATTAAAAACTACCAGATTTTTATTTTTTGCATCAATTTATATAGAAAAATTTTAAAAGGTAAGCCCAAAAGTTTTTCATAAAATTTTACAAAAGAGGATGACTGTATAAAAATCTATATTTTTTAAAAATTTAAAAAAATTCTTTTAAATAAAATAAGATAATTTAACTGTATTTATATCATTCGTTTTACAAGTATCATTTTTTGCGGTATTATGGTGGCATAATAATGAGAACTAAATCACACAAAACAATGCCGACACAATAATGATATCCATCATAAAAACAGAAACTTTACAGCGAAAAAGCCCGCTATTCACACTTGATAGCGGGCTTTTTATTACTTTGCTTTTAAAGATCATTAAGTACAGCTTAGCAATTTATCCTTCTTGCATGATTGAACCGAATTTTCCACGATTAAAATCGTTAATCGCTTCCATAATCTCGGCTTTGGTATTCATGACAAATGGACCATAACCTTCGATTGGCTCATTTAGTGGTTGGCCAGTCAACACCAAGAATTTAGTGTCTTCTTCAGCATTTAAGCTAAACTCAACGTCCTCACGAGATAAAATCGCAACGGTTTTGCCTTCAAGACGGTTTGTATCATTGACCACAACCGCGCCCTCTAGCACAACAACAAGGGTAGTATGCCCTTCAGGTACATACAGGGTATGTTTTTGGCCTTTTACCAATTTACCGTCCCATACATTTAATGGACTAAATGTAGTTGCTGCACCTTTTGCATCTGCATATTCACCTGCGATCACACGCAAATGACTACCATGCTCGTCTAGTGCAATGTCCGGAATATCTTTAGCTTCAATGGCTTGATATTTTCCAGGAGTCATTTTTGAATGCGAAGGTAAATTTACCCACAATTGCACCATTTCAAAAAGACCACCATGCTCTGCAAATTCAGGAGAATGGAACTCTTCATGTAACACCCCTGCACCCGCAGTCATCCATTGCACGTCACCGGTTTTAATGGTTCCGCCGCCACCACTTGAGTCTTTATGAGTCACTTCACCTTGATAGGCAATAGTAACTGTTTCGAAGCCACGGTGAGGATGTGAACCTACACCTTGTTGTTCGGTGGTTGGTGAGAAGTTATAAGGCGCTGCATAATCCAGTAACAAAAATGGGCTTAGGGTTTGGCCTAAACGGTCATAAGAGAACAGGTTATATACAGGGAAACCATCACCAACCCAATGCATGTGGTTATTTTGATATGCACCAAGAAATTTCTTCATCTGATCTCTCCTATATATGTAGGATTTTCTTGAACTGAGGTTGATTTTACGCCTCAATAATTGCAGTTTATAGATCAGGATTAGCAACACATTATTGCATTTATGGGACAATCATAAATTTTGATGTTTTGTTCAAGAGATCGTCCTATTTTTAAAATTCTTAATCCTATTTTTTAGACTTAATTACGACAACAAACTCATCTAGCATGATTTTAGGCACTGATGACCTACCCAATAATTTTTGATTATTCAATTTGATAACATGAGGACATAAAAAATGGCTCAAGATTATGTACGCTTAGACAAGGATAATGCTGCGGTTCTTTTAGTTGACCATCAAGCAGGTTTACTTTCTTTAGTTCGAGATATCGATCCGGATAAATTTAAAAACAACGTACTTGCTGTTGCAAATGCAGCAAAATACTTCAATCTTCCAACAATTTTAACAACCAGTTTTGAAACTGGTCCAAACGGTCCTTTAGTTCCTGAGTTAAAAGAAATTCACCCAGATGCTCCTTTTATTCCACGTCCAGGCCAAATCAATGCGTGGGACAATGAAGATTTCGTAAAAGCAGTTAAAGCAACCGGTAAAAAACAACTGATTATTGCAGGTGTTGTAACTGAAGTTTGTGTGGCATTCCCTGCACTATCTGCTTTGGCAGAAGGCTTTGAAGTATTCGTGATTACTGATGCTTCTGGTACTTTCAACGAATTAACACGTGATGCAGCTTGGGACCGTATGTCTAAAGCAGGTGCTCAGCTGATGACTTGGTTCGGTATGGCGTGTGAATTACACCGTGACTGGCGTAATGATATTGAAGGTTTAGGCACATTGTTCTCAAATCATATCCCTGACTACCGTAACCTGATTTCAAGTTACAATCACAACACTAGCCAAAAATAAGTTCTACTGCCAAGATTAGAATGC
The DNA here is from genome assembly GCF_024151445.1 of Acinetobacter sp. UC24323. Lineage (NCBI taxonomy): Bacteria > Pseudomonadati > Pseudomonadota > Gammaproteobacteria > Moraxellales > Moraxellaceae > Acinetobacter > Acinetobacter sp. UC24323. The sequence goes on from NZ_JAHIBY010000006.1 coordinate 13,134, forward strand.
TTAAGCATTCTAATCTTGAATTTAAATGGGTTGAACGGACATTGATAAGCTCTTTTGATGATTTTTATTATTTCTATTTGGTCGTGAAACACGGCGGCTTTAGTGCTGCCAGTGAGGCCGAAAATATTAGTAAATCCAAGCTCAGCCGACGCATTATTGACCTTGAAAATAAATTTAATGTCAGCCTGATTCAAAGAACAACCCGCCATTTTAAAGTGACCGATTTAGGTCAAGAGTTTTACGAAGAATGCTGCAAAGTCATTGCTCAAGTTGAATGTGCAGAAAACGTGTTATTAAAGCAAAAAAGTGAGCCACAAGGTTTGGTAAAAGTAAGCTGCCCACCTTTAATGATGCATTTTCAAATTAGAAAAATTTTAAATCAGTTTTTAAAAACCTACCCTAAAGTTGAAATATCTCTTGAGCTAACCAGCCGTCGAGTAGATATCTTGCATGATGACATCGACCTTGCGATTCGAACCAATTTTGAACCGAATGAAGATTCAAATTTAATTGTTCGTGATGTGATTAAAACCGATCATTGTCTGGTGGCTTCACCTGAATTACTGCAAGGTCGTACCATTAAGCATTATTCCGAATTACAGGACTTTCCAAGTATTAGCTTAGGCACACAAAAGCAAAATTATATTTGGCATTTATGCAATATACGTAATGGTGAATCGGTTGATGTGCCTTATCAACCACGAATTAAAAGTAATGACTTGGCAGGTGTTTACTATGCCGTAATGGACGGTTTAGGTATTGCAGATCTTCCTTTTTTAACCGTTGAATCGGAAATTCGTAAAGGAACACTGGTCCATATACTTCCTGACTGGAAGTCGAATATTGGCATGCTACAACTGGTTTATGTGTCCCGAAAAGGCCAACGCCTTGTGGTCGAAAAACTCATTGAAACCCTCATTGATGAGCTTCGTCGTTTACCTGAAAGCCATGAAGGATATTTGCCGACTTAAATAAAAAAACCGGTCATGAATGGGCATGACCGGTTTTTTGTGAAACATCACATGCAGTATAACTGCATGTTTTCGTTCAGAACAAAGCGAACTCGCTTTGTTCCTTACTCAGATAAGTCTACGCAGAGGTATTTCATTTCGACATATTCTTCGATGCCGAATTTTGAACCTTCACGACCTAGACCTGACTGTTTTACGCCACCAAACGGAGCAACTTCGTTTGAAATTGCGCCTGTGTTAATGCCGACCATTCCGTACTCAAGTGCTTCACCCACACGCCATTGACGCGCTGTACTTTGAGTAAATAAATAAGCAGCTAAACCAAACTCGGTATCGTTCGCCATTGCCACTGCTTCATCTTCAGTTTTAAAGCGAAATAGTGGTGCAAGCGGACCAAAAGTTTCTTCTTTAGACACTTTCATGTCTTGCGTTACGCCAGTTAAAACTGTTGGTTCAAAGAATGTACCGCCAAGTGCTGAACGCTGACCACCAATACGAACTGTTGCGCCTTTCTCAGTTGCATCTGCAATATGAGACTGCACTTTAGCAATCGCATCTTCATCAATTAAAGGCCCTTGAGTTGAACCTTCTTGACGGCCATCGCCAACTTTAAGCTTAGACACAGCTTCAACCAAGCGCTCTGCCAACGCATCGTAAATGCCATCTTGAACATAAATACGGTTAGCACAGACACAGGTTTGACCGCTGTTACGATATTTACTTGCCATGATGCCCTGAACTGCTTGTTCAAGGTTGGCATCATCAAATACCAGTACCGGTGCGTTACCACCCAGTTCAAGCGAAAGCTTTTTAATGGTTGGCGCACATTGTTGCATCAAGATACGGCCAACTTGCGTTGAACCAGTAAAGCTTAACTTACGAACAATATCGCTTTCGCAAAGGGTTTTACCGACTTCAACTGCATCACCACTAATGTTAATTAAAACATCTGCTGGTAAGCCTGCCTGTAACGCCAAAACTTCAAGCGCATAGGCGGTTAACGGCGTTTGCTCTGCCGGTTTAACCAACATTGAACAACCTGCAGCAATGGCTGGACCTGCTTTACGCGTAATCATGGCAGCCGGGAAGTTCCACGGCGTAATTGCAGCTGTAACCCCAATCGCTTGTTTAATCACGAGCAGACGTTGGTTTGGCAACGTAGGTGTTAAGACTTCACCATCAATACGACGCGCTTGCTCGGCAAACCAGCGAATGAATGATGCTGCATAACCAATTTCACCACGTGCTTCTGCCAATGGTTTACCTTGCTCAGCTGTTAAGATTTGAGCCAGATTTTCTTTGTGCTCAAGCATGAGGTTGTACCATGCCAATAGCACATCAGCACGCGCCAAGGCAGTTTGCTTTTTCCAAGCAGCCTGCGCTTTTGCTGAACGGTTAATTGCGGCTTCAACTCCTGCACGGTCATAGGTTTTCACCCATGCCAAAGTTTCACCCGTAGCAGCATCCTTCACCTCGATATAGTCATTTGATGCAGGTGCTTCTAATGAAATATCAGGATGTTTTAATAAATACTGCAAATTATTTTGAATCATGCAGATTGCTCCATTGCTTTTGCACTACCTGCTTTTAGTGTCGCAAAACCTTGTTTCAAGATATCAAGACCTTGACGGAATTGCTCAGCAGGAATGGTTAATGGATATAAGAAACGAATTACATTACCGTATTTACCACAAGTAAGAAGTAACAACCCGTTCTCCATTGCATAGTTTTGTACAACTTTTGCTTGTTCAGCAGTCTCCAGTTCTACTGCAACCATTGAACCCAATGCACGAATATCTGTGACCACGTCACCTGTTGCTTGCTGAATATCTTTAAGCGTAGCAACTAACTCAGCGCCTAATTCATTTGCACGGTCGCATAAGTTTTCTTCTTCAATCGCGTCAATCACGGCATGCGCAGCTGCAACTGCAATCGGGCTACCTGCATAAGTACCGCCTAGACCACCCGGGTTTGGTGCATCCATGACTTCTGCACGGCCCACAACACCTGAAATAGGGAAACCACCGCCCAAGCTTTTCGCCATCGTGATGAGGTCTGCTTTAGTTTCATAATGGTTCATCGCAAATAACTTACCAGTACGAGCAAAACCAGATTGAACTTCATCAGCGACAAGTAAAATACCGTGCTTGTCACAAATTGCGCGTAAACGTTTTAAGAACTCGGCTGGTACCACATTGAAACCGCCTTCACCTTGTACTGGCTCAAGTACAATTGCCGCTACGTCATGTGGCGCAATATCTTCACTGAAAATATCTTCAACGCTTTCAATTGCCGCATCTACTGAAATCCCTTTTGCCGGTACTGGGTAACGTGCGTGGAACACACCCGCTGGCATTACACCGAAATCACGTTTGTAAGGTGCTGTTTTACCTGTCATTGCCATGGTCATGAATGAACGACCGTGGAAACCGTTACCAAAAGTGATAATGCCGTGACGACCTGTATAAGAACGAGCAATCTTCACCGCATTTTCAACAGCTTCTGCACCTGTTGTGAAAAAAGCTGACTTTGCAGGACCAGCAATTGGCGCGCGTTCATTAATACGCTCAGCTAAAGCGACATAGCTTTCATATGGTGTTACTTGATAGGCAGTATGCGTAAATTTAGTGAGTTGCTCGGTCACCGCTGCAATCACTTTAGGGTGGCGATGGCCTGTATTTAAAACCGCAATACCACCAGCGAAATCGATAAATTGGTTGCCTTCCTTGTCCCAAAGCGTGGCATTTTCAGCTTTTTCCGCATACCACTGACACATCACGCCTACACCACGTGGAGTTGCTTGCTGTTTACGTGCGTTAAGTGCAGAATGTTGAGTATCCATTTGATTCCCTCATATTTTCATCATCAGTTGCAGCTTAGTTTTTTTGCATCCTGTGCTTAATTTTCAGGGTGCTTTACAACGACTGCCTATGCATGTAATTTCGCTCGTCTGATGGCAACTGACGAGAGCCACTTTTTAACTGTAGGAGAGAGCCAATTGCGTAGTTTACTTGGAGATCATTTGCTGCAACGACTCCAACAGGACACTGAAGGGAAACTACATCAACGCCTTTTCCGTTGCCTGCGTGGTGCCATTATTGATGGAGTGATCCAGCCGAAGACTCGTCTACCTGCATCACGCGATTTAGCCAGTGAAATTCATGTTTCGAGAAATACCGTTCTTAGTGCCTACGAACAACTACAGGCCGAAGGCTATTTAGAAGCACGGACAGGACATGGCACATGGGTTGCCGAAAAATTACCAGAGAGTTTTTTAAATACACAAAACAAGAAAAAAGTAGTTTCTAGCCCAAATATTCAAAGTTCTTACGCCCTCTCACAGCGTGGCTCAAACTTATTAGGCTATGCCGCAGCCTCGCCACATCAATGGGGAGCCTTTGTTCCGGGAGCCCCCGATGTTACCGAGTTTCCACATCATATTTTTAGTCGTATTCAAGCACGCTTAAGCCGCGAACCGGATATTAACCGCCTGATTTATAGCAACGCAGGTGGATGCATAGAGCTTCGAAGTGCGTTGGCAGATTACTTACGTGTTGCGCGTTCAGTCCAGTGCGATGCGGACCAGATTATTATTACCGAAGGCATTCATCAAGCCATTGATTTAGTCTCACGTGCACTGAGTGATATGGGAGATAAAGTCTGGATTGAAGATCCCGCTTATTGGGGAATGCGTAATACGTTACGGATTAATGGCCTCGATATTCAGCCCATGCCTGTCGATGCTGAAGGCATTATTCCCGAAGAAAATCCGGATGTACCGCCCAAACTCATTTTTGTCACACCATCACATCAATATCCGCTTGGCTCACATTTAAGCCTTGATCGTCGCAGACAATTGATTCAGATCGCACGTCAGCACAATAGCTGGATTGTAGAAGATGACTATGACAGTGAGTTCCGTTTCTCGGGCCAGCCTTATCCATCTTTGCAAGGCTTAGAAAATAACGCACCTGTTTTATATATGGGCACGTTTAGTAAAACTATTTATCCATCTTTAAGAATTGGCTATTTGGTCGTCCCTAAGCCGTTATTTTCACCGCTACGTATTGTTGCGGCCGAACTTTATCGTGGTGGGCACTTGCTTGAGCAAAAAGCCCTCGCTGAATTTATTCGTGAAGGCCATTATGAAGCGCATATTCGCCGTATGCGACTGCTCTATGGTAAACGCCGCGATTACTTGGTGAGCTTAATTCAACGCTATCTTGGCCCCGAATTTATTCATAAATATGACGAAGCGGCAGGATTACATCTGGTTTTAAAACTACCGAACTCTTGCGATGATGTCGCGATTGCAGCCACAGCACTTGAACGTGGCGTCAAAGTTCGCCCACTTTCACAATACTACATGCAATCACATGCACATGCCGAACGTGGACTGCTGATGGGCTTTGCCTGTGTAAATGAAAAAGATATGGTGATGGCTTTTGGTGTCTTGCTCCAATGCTTACGTGAAGCAGGTGTACCTACGCTAAATTAACTATTCTCTCGTATTAAAACAAACAAAAAGAGCCTCACAGTGAGGCTCTTTTTTATTTAAAAATTTAAACTAACTTTTCTTCATGGCTATGAGTTAAATGGGTTGCACGACGCTCTTTACCCCAACCTAGCTTTTCAGACAACAATCCGAAGAACACAATAATGCCGAACAATGCTGTGGTGTAAATCACTTCTTTAAAATAGGTGCCTTCAATCAACATGGTAAGAATTGCACCAATAATTGCAAAGATCACCACATAGGTTAGGTAAGGGAACATCCACATTTTAAAGTCAATCTTCACGCCTTCAGCTTCTAATTTTTTACGCATACGAAGCTGAGAATAAGCAATGGTCAGGTACACATATAGTGTTGCTGCACCTGTTGTTAGCATGAAGAAGTCATAAACATTCATACTCTCTGTTGCAGTTAAAATTACCGCAATTACAGAGAAGAAGCATGACACAATCACGCCCACCCAAGGACTGCTTTTACTGTTTACAGAACCAAAACTTTTTGGTGCATCACCACGTTTAGACAACGAGAATAGCATCCGTGAACACGTGTAAAGCGCTGAGTTAAAGCAACTACATACCGATGTTAGAACTACAAAATTTACGATATGGCGCGCGCCCGGAATACCAAGTGCAGACAGAGTTACACTATAAGTACCCCAAGTTGAATCTTTTAAAAGTTCATTGTTGTGAGGAATCAAACATACAGCAACAAACATTGAACCAACGTAGAATAAAATAATGCGCCAAACCACCGAGTTTGATGCCTTACGAATTTCTTTAGATGGATTTGCAGACTCTGCCGCTGCTACAGTAACAATTTCAGCGCCAATATAGGCGAACATCACCCCAAGCAAGGCGGTAATCACTGATGAACCACCATTTGGCATAAAGCCTTGAGAGGTTAAGTTACTTATACCAGATGCAGCCGGATTGCCCCAAGGCCACAAATGCATAATGGCTAAACTACCAATCACAAGGAAAACAACAATCGCGATGACTTTGATGAGCGCAAACCAGAACTCGAATTCACCATAGTTCTTGACGTTTTGTAAATTGACAACAACCAGTGCAACAATGACGACGGTCATATAAACCCAGATCGGAATAAACGGGAACCAGTTATTTAAAATTTTTCCTGCTACATAAGCTTCCCAGCCCATGAGCATCGCCAGCGTGCACCAGTACAACCAACCAATTGAAAACCCTGCCCAACGGCCAATCGCACGGTCTGCATAAGTTGAAAAAGAGCCACTGTCGGGATTTAAAACGGCCATCTCGCCTAACATACGCATGATGAACCAAACTAGGAGGCCACCTAAAGCATAAGTTAGAAAAACTACTGGGCCGGTGTTGTAGATAATACTGCCTGAGCCAACAAAGAGAGAGCCACCAATAACCCCTGCAATCGAGATCATAGTTAAGTGGCGTGATTTAAGTCCATGTTTTAAACTTTGGGAGTGATTGGCTTCAGAACCATTTTGATGAGCTGCCATATCATTTTCCTTAATATATGGAGGATATCGGCTAGTCTCGGAAATCCTCCGAAGCCAAAAAATATCCCCTAAAAATTTAGCCGTTCTGCCCAATTCCTAAAACAGAAAATTCACTGAGCTTATCCGGCGCTTCCGTATGCATACTTCCAATGGCTTTAATTTGTCGTTTCGGCACTCAAGAAACGAGAGCCATTTTTGTAATAAAAGAGAGAGCCAATTGCAAAATTTATACGCAAAATTGGCCCTTTTTGTAGAAGATGCTGGTAAATGGCTTTTTGTTTTTATTTTAATCAGATTGAATTTCTTTAGTTTTGCTCAGAAATTAATAACGCCTTTGTGCCTGTTTCCAAGGCTCTAAATATATGTTTTTGATCGGCTGGATAACAAATATAGTCTCCAACACCCAGCTCAACCGCTTCATCAATTAAACCCACTAAAGCTCGCCCTTCAACCACAATAATATGTTCTACCGAACCAACTGGATGTGGTTCTGAAAGTCGATCTTCGCCCGGTTCAACAATCAATAAATACACATCTCGGCGCGCATGGGGTGGACAGGTCGCCAACAAAATTGCTTTGTAATTGGCAATCTCCGAACTCACCGTTGGCCCATCGCCACAGCGAATGACTTGCACTTGATTGCTCGGTTCTTCCATCAAACGTGCAAATGGAATATTGAGTGCAACACAAAGTGCCCACAAGGTTTCAATACTTGGATTACCTTGCCCTGCCTCTAATTGAGAAAGTGTAGATTTAGCAACACCTGCACGGCGCGCAACCTCTGCCAATGAAAGCCCTGCTCTTTGGCGTTCACGCGTTAAACCTTTGGCAATAATTTCGATTGGCTGAGACATTCATTCTATCCGTTCTATAAAAAAAACGATCGTTCGTTTTGACAAAACAATCAGACTTATTCATTATAATGGAAAATCGTTCGTTATATCATGCCATGACTACATACGCTCTTATTAGAAAACTTAGTAAAGATACTACTCGCTCGATTTTCTTTGTGTGCCTAGCAACGAGTGTCGTTGGTATGTCCTTAGGTTCACTCGCCGCAAGTTATGGCTTAGCACTCTGGATCCCACTTTGCCTGTCCATATTTGTGCTCGCGGGAACTGCTGAATTTATTTTTGTTGGATTCTTGGCGGTAGGTGGTAGCCCGATTGCAGCTGCAATTGCAGGACTACTCGTCAATTTAAGACATCTACCTTTTGGCATTGCGGTCAATGAACTGATTCGAGGCAAATTCTCTCAATATTTTGGGTCTCATATCATGAACGATGAAAGCGTTTTGTTTGGTATGGCACAGCCTGATTTCGAAACCAAAAAGGCTGCTTACTGGCTATGTGGTATAGGCATCATGCTCAGTTGGCCGCTCGGTGTCACTGCAGGTTATTTTATTGGGAGTGCTATTCCAGACCCTAAAACATTTGGCTTAGATGCGATTTTCCCAGCTATTTTAATTGCTCTTACTTTTTCTGCTTTAAAGAATAAGGTGACTCGAAAAGCTGCATTTGCCGGATCAACTTTAGCGTTGATAACCACACCTTTTTTAGCCTCAGGACTTCCAATCCTGATTTCACTTTTTGGCTTGATATGGGGTAGAAAAAAATGAGTCAACAGTTACTGATTATTGTAGGAATAGCTCTACTCGCACTGGGTACGTACAGTATCCGTTTTGCTGGTTTCCACTTAGGTGCCAAGTTTTCATTTTCTGAAAAATACCAAGTTTTACTCTCAAACGGCGCCACCGTTTTGCTCTGTGCTATTGCTGTAACCACTACATTTTTTGAAGGCCAACATTTCGCAGGTTTCGCACGTATATTTGGGGTGGGTTTGGCACTTTTCTTAGTTTGGAAAAAAGCCCCGCTTTTATTGGTGATTTGTCTGGCAGCGGCTGGCACAGCACTGGTACGTTTACTTGGAATTGAGTAATAAAAAAGGCGAGATAAACTCGCCTTTTTTAAAACTTTGATTAGAACGGTAAATCGTCGTCTAAATCAGCTGGTGCAGATGCTGGTTGTTGAGGTGCTTTAGGAGCGAAACCACCACCTTGTGGGCTATTGCCACCATTACCGAAACCACCTTGGCCACCATAACCACCATTGTTTTGGCCGTAGCCACCACCTTGGTTGTTATTTTGATAGCCGCCACCTTGTTGAGGCGCGTTAAAACGTGGTTGGTTAAAATCATTACCGCCAGCAAAACCTTGTTCACCTTGTTGACGAGCATCTAACATTTGCATCTGGTCGCCACGGATTTCTGTAGTGTAACGTTCTTGACCATTTTGATCTGTCCACTGACGTGTACGTAATGAACCTTCGATATAAACTTTAGAACCTTTACGTAAAAACTGCTGAGCAATTTCCCCTAAACGGTTATGCAAAACAATACGGTGCCATTCTGTTTGTTCTTTACGTTCACCTGTATTTTTATCGGTCCAAACTTCACTTGTTGCGATAGAAAACTGGGTCAACGAGCCCCCATTTGGAAAAGTTTTTGTTTCAGGATCACGACCCAAAGTACCAACCAAAATAACCTTATTTACACCACGCATTAGCTGTCTTCATCCTATACATTTCTATGTTTTACTTTATAAGAGTTATGCTTAAATGGCTACCTCTTTACCGAACAACTGCGTTAAATCACGTCGCGAAGCGTCATCAAGAGACTGTTTATCGACTTTAATATAAGCAACTTGCTGGTCAGGCATCACCACAACTTCTTCGATACCACGAATTGCCAATAGTTGTGTGGTCCACTCATTCACCTGTTGCACTTGCGGCAATGGCAGCACAATAGATGACAAATACCGCGGCTGAGCTAAACCAAAACTAATTAGCAGCCATATTATAGCAATCCCTGCTAAGACACTCCATCCAATCGCAGTATTATGTAACATCAATAATTGACCACCTAGTGTGCCACCAAAAAAGGCACCTAAGAACTGGCTACTGGCATTTACCCCCATAGCAGTGGCTTTCGACTGGATTGGAGCGGATTTTGACAGCCAAGAAGGTAATAAAGCCTCCATGACATTAAAGGCAATAAAGAAAATTCCTAAGCCAGCGAGTAATACATATTTTGATTGATAACCAAATATAAGAAGAAGCAAACCTGCAATAATGCCTGTAATTGCTGTTAAGAAAATGCCGCGCATTTTGCGATATTTTTCAGCGATGATAATGCTAGGAAATGCAAAAAACAGACTAATAACCAAAAGTGGCAAATACACCAAACCGTGGCTAGCCAAAGGAATATGCGCAAACTCGATAAGCTGTGACGGCACATAAATAAACATGGCGGTCAGCAATAAATGCAATGCAAAAACCGAAACGTGTAAACGGTTTAAATCACCCATTTGAATGACTTGTTTAAGCTGTGCCATGTAGCCTTGCTGATAATTACGATGGTGACGAGTGACTTTAGGCACCAGCAATAACATCGCAATCGCGATCAAACCCATGATGGTTGTCACAAAGAACAAACCAGAAATACCTACAAGGCTTGTGAGCCAAGGTCCAAGACTAAAAGCGACTACAAAAGATAGACCAATACTCATGCCCATGGCAGCCATGGCTTTAGTACGCTGCTCTTCACGCGTCACATCGGCTAAAAGTGCCATAACTACTGCCGAAACTGCACCCGCCCCAGCGATAGCACGGCCAATAATTACGCCATAAATGGTGTCAGATAATCCGGCAATTGCACCACCAATAGCAAAAAGCAATAGACCAAAGACCACAAGCGGTTTACGGCTAAAACGGTCAGCAAGTAAGCTAAATGGAATTTGTAAAATGGCCTGACTTAAACCATAAATACCTACAGCCAAACCAATGAGTGCTGGAGTCGCATATTGATATGACTGCCCAACTACAGAAAAGACAGGAATAATCATGAACAAGCCCAACATGCGTAGCGCAAAAATACTACTTAAGGCAAAAGTTGAGCGACGTTCCAAAGCATTCATCATATCAATACACGTTATCAAACTAAGTAAATTATAAGCCGATTCGTTTCTAAAAATACGGGACACCTTATTTAAAATAACGATTTGGTCTTAAAAAAATAAAGAGGCGTTTAGCCTCTTTAGTTTATCGAAGTTTGCTGAAAATTAGCTTAAGGCGACTGTTGCTCGCGCTTCGAATATTGAATTGAAGCGATAACCGCCCAAACAATGAACGCTACACCAATTAAACCTGTGACAACTTCCGGTACATGCACGCCTGTACCACTTGCAATCATAATGAATGCTAAAGCACCGATCGCATAATGCGCACCATGTTCCAAGAACACATAGGCATCTAACGTACCTTTTTCTACAAGATAAACTGTCATTGAACGGACGAAAATAGCACCAATTGCAAGACCGAGCATAATCACGACAACATCGCTAGTAATGGCAAATGCACCAATTACACCATCAAAACTAAATGATGCATCTAACACTTCAAGATATAAGAAACCACCTAAACCGGCTTTTACAACACCAGAAGCGGCGCCTGATCCATCTTGTAATACAGCATTACCATTTTCATCAATTTCAGGCTCACCACCTAACAAATGACTTAACACTTCAACGCCAATATAAACCACAATGCCCCAAATACCTGCCATGACCACAGCTAAGCGGTGAACTTCGTCCACATAAGCAGCCATCACGATTAAAGCAATCAAAGCAAGAAATACAGACATTGCCGGTACGCTTGCCAAGCTTGCAAGTTTAGATTCAAGCCATCTAAACCAATGCGTTTCTTTTTCGTCATCAAAGAAGAAGTTTAAGAAAACCAATAATAGGAATGTTCCACCAAAAGCCGAAATTTCAGCGTGATGTGCCATTAAACGTTCAGAATAGGTTTTCGGATCATTAAGTGCCATTTTGGCTACTTCGATAACACCCATATCAGCAGTCACTGCAACAATCACGACTGGGAAAATCAGACGCATACCAAAAACGGCGATTAAAATACCTACCGTTAAAAAGATCATTTTCCAGAACGGGTCCCAATTACGTAGAACCGATGCATTCACGACCGCATTGTCAAAAGATAAAGAAACTTCCATCACAGCTAAAATCGCGGTAATGGTTAAAGCTTTAAGCATGGTTGACACGCCCGCTTCAGGTCCATGGGTAAAACCCCAGTAAGCGGATAGTGCTAAACACACCACCGTAAAAAATATCGAAAATCGGAAATGCTTCATGGATCAGACCTATACCAAGAATTAAATTTAATCTTTCTTAAAACCGCGGCTATTATATCGATAATTAACCACAAAACGATGTTGTTTTGTGCCGTTATTCACTTTACTTTATCTCACTGTTTAATAAAGAAATTTATAATATTTCATTAACTTATTAATCGTATTAAATATTTTCTTGCGATATATCTATCATTATTATTTTTGTATTTTAAAATTGATTTAAAATCGGGTTTAGCTGTCTTATTTTAAATGGAATGTTTTTATGCTTTTTTCTCAAGAACTCTGGCAACGTAATTTAAATTTATATCAAAAAATTCTCGACCTGCCTTTTAATCAGGAACTTGCTAACGGTACTTTAGATAAAGAAGCTTTTTGTCATTATGTTATTCAAGATGCTCAATATTTAGTGGCCTATGGCCGTGTGTTGGCTGTTGCAGCAGCTAAAGCTTTTGATGCTGACGATATTATGCAGTTTTCAGATGCAGCTAAAATTGCAATTGTGGTCGAGCGCAGTTTGCATGACGACTTTATGAAAAACTTTGGTGTCACCAAAGAAGAATTTAAAAATACCCCATTGACACTGGCAGGCCATCATTACACTTCATTTTTGACAGCAACTGCTTGGTCTGAAAGCTACCCTGTTGTACTTGCTGCTCTATTACCTTGCTTCTGGATTTATGCCGAAGTCGGTAAAGACATTGTGAGTAAGTCTGTCCCAAACAATCCTTATCAGGCATGGATCGATACCTACGCAGGTGAAGAATTCCATACCGCCGTTCGTAATGTGATTGCGACGGTAGATAAAGTTGCCGCACGTTGTGATGCAGATACTTTAGAGAAAATGCATGCAGCCTATACCATGGGTGCAAAACTTGAATGGTTATTTTGGGATAGTGCCTACCATCAAAGACAATGGTTAGGTTTAGATCAGATCTAAAATAAGATGAGTTCTGACCATTTAGTTCATTAAATGGTCAGTGTTTAATTTAACTTTGAAACAATTGCCAGCCGTAAATCAAACCTGCCGCAGCCACAACCCAGCATAGTGTTGCGACTCCTAAACAAGACCACATCGACATACGAGTTGCCAGCACATAAACAGCAACTAAATAAATGGCATAAGGAATCAGTGACCATAGACCAAATAAAGCCGTTTTCTGTAATGCTTCAGCTCCTTTTTGCTGATAGACAATCACATGAGCAATTAAAGCGAAGGTTGGAAAAAGCGGGACTAAACCCGCAATATAAAATGCCTTACTTTTCGATAAAATCGAAATAATGAGGACAACCCCGGCCCCCAACATACACTTTAAAAATAACGCCCACATGCGCTGATCCTATCTGGTCATATCCATTTCAAAACGCTGTATTTTGCGCTTTTTAAAGAAAATTAACAGCGACTAAAGCAATCAATGCCGGAACCGCCTGAATATAAATAATCTTTTTACTGGCAGTCAGACCACCATAAATACCAGCAATCAGTACACAGCCTAAAAAGAAGTTGGCAATTGATGTTGCAAATGGTGCATCAGCCAATAAAGACCAAAATAAACCTGCTGCTAAAAAGCCATTATAAAGACCCTGGTTCTGTGCCATGACTTTGGTGAGTTTTGCTTTTTCTGCATTATTTCCAAAGGCTTTCATGCCATAAGGTTTGTCCCACAAAAACATCTCTAACACTAAAATATAGACATGTAATATTGCGATAAGCGCAATCAATATTTGTCCGATCATACAATTTTCCTTTTTATTTTAAAGATATGAAAAAAGATCAGTCTCTCGACTGATCTTTTAGTGTTTTACGGCTTTAATAATACTTTGCCTTGACGAGCGCCTTGCGTTGCTCTTTGAGCGGCAGTTTTAATCTCATCAAAACTAAATACACCTTCTACAGGAAGGATTAATTTTTTCTGAGTCGCTAATGTTAGCAGCTCAACGATCAGTTCCTTTTTACGAGCTGCTGGCATTTCTTTATTAACCACACTCGCCCAGAAACCTTTTACTGTGGCTTGTTTGAAAATTAGATCACCCGATGAAATCTGCATGGTTTCACCAGTCATACTACCGAACGAAACGAGCAAGCTATTTTCACTGAGTAAATTCAGCATTTCGCCACTTGCGGTTCCACCAATCGAGTCCACACCGGCAATAAGAGGTTGGTCACCGTGAATCTGTTTAACTTGCGCTTTCCAGTTAGGCTGATCAGTTGCCACAACATGTTGAATGCCTAATGCCTGCATCTCAGCAATTGCATCACTACGACGAACCAGATTAATCACAGGCAAACCACGTGCCTGTGCAATCATGGCAACTGTTTTACCGACTGCACCATTCGCTGTGTTTTGAATGAGCCATTGTCCCGGTTGAACATTTACAAAGTCGAGTAGCATGAGTGCACTAATTGGCATACCAATCAGTTGTGCTGCTGTTTCATCATCAATTTCATTATTGAGTGGAATAATCCCTTGAGCAGGCGCAATAAAGTATTCAGCCCAACTGCCATGCACAGCCGCAACAGCAATACGTTGCCCTACCTGTACATGTTCAACACCTTCACCTAACGCATCTACAATACCAACTGCCTCACTGCCACCAATCGCTGGTAAAGTTGGTTTATAGCCATAACTTCCTCGTACTGTCCATACATCATGGTTATGGATCGGAGACATGATGGTTTTAATACGCACTTCGCCTGCTTTTGGCTCAGGCTTTGGCATATCCGCCTGCTCTAAAACGTCTACAGGTTCGCCAAAATTACGATGGATAATACTTCGCATGCTTTATTCCTCTATCGGTTTTAAGAGTTGTTGGGTGGTTTCTAAGGCTAGATGTAGATGTGCTTTGTCTTGCGACAATTTTGTGAGTAAAGCAGCACCTAACCATAACTGGTACATGACTTGCGCAGTTTTCAAAGGATCAATATGTTTTGGAATTGATCCTTCTTGTTGCCCTTCTTTGAGTAGCAAAGCCAAACGTTGGGTTAGTTTGTGCACACCGTCATTTAGAATTTGACGCATATCTTCTGATAAGTCCGAAACCTCGGCTGCCAATTTCACAATCAAGCAGTTTTCAGCCCAGCTACCATGGACCGGATCATCAATCCACGCCTGCCATAAAGCCATTAAACGGGCATGGGCACTTTGCTCACTGTGCTGCCAAAGCTGTTCCATACGGACTTTATAATTAGCCATGTATTGCTCGAGCAACGCACAGCCAAACGCCTCTTTTGAAGCAAAGTAGTGATAGAACGAACCTTTAGGTACGTCACAAGCCTTTAAAATTTCTTGCAAACCAACACCGACAAAACCTTTATGTAGCACCAGTTCAAAACTAGTATCTAAAATGTGTTGTCGTGTGGTTTCGCTTTTATTTAATCGTTTCATACATTCATCATAAACAACTATTAGACCAGTCGTCTAGTAAAATTATGTTGCTGGTTAAAATTTGCTTAGAGTAGAAATGTAGAATGAGGAATGTTAAAAATACAACCTGCTTAATTAAACAAATTTTGTCGTTTGTCGTTTAACCGTCACAATTTGTCGCTTTAAATCATTTTATACCACTTGAACAATTTTAAATCGTTATCATATATAGGGTCTGTTGTTTATAACCAGTCACACCTCCCTGCGGCTGATCACTCAACACCTAAATTTTCATCAATACACAATTGAGATGTTTTATGAGCCAAAGTCATATCCGTATTCGAGGCGCACGTACCCATAACTTAAAAAATGTGTCACTCGATATTCCACGCGACAAATTTGTGGTAATTACGGGGCTATCAGGTTCAGGAAAATCTTCTCTTGCCTTTGATACCTTGTATGCCGAAGGGCAGCGCCGTTATGTCGAATCACTTTCGGCATATGCCCGCCAGTTCTTATCGCAAATGGAAAAACCTGAAGTTGACTCGATTGAAGGTTTATCACCAGCCATTGCGATTGAGCAAAAGTCTACTAGCCATAACCCACGTTCAACGGTTGGTACGATTACCGAAATTTATGACTATTTGCGTCTGCTTTATGCACGTGTCGGTACGCCTTATTGCCCTGAACACGACTTACCTATGGTTGCGCAAACTGTTTCTGAAATGGTCGATGCGGTAAAAAACCTTGAGGAAGGTACTGCACTCATGTTGCTTGCCCCTGTTGTTCGTGAGCGTAAAGGTGAATACAGCAACTTGTTCGAACAACTACAAGGTCAAGGTTTTGTTCGTGCTCGTGTTGATGGCGAAATCATTGATATTGATACACCACCGGAACTCGACAAAAAGAAAAAACATACCATTGAAGTCGTTGTTGACCGCTTCAAAGTACGTGATGACTTAGGCAACCGTATTGCTGAATCATTTGAAACTGCACTGCGTTTAGGTGGTGATATTGCAGTTTTATCGTGGATGAATGGCGAACACCCAGATCGCGTTTTTTCTGCAAAACACTCATGCCCTGAATGTGATCGCGCAGTCGCAGAGCTTGAGCCACGTTTATTTTCATTTAACAACCCTTTCGGTGCGTGCCCTGTCTGTGATGGCTTAGGTACACGTAGCCATTTTAGCCCTGAAAAACTCATTCCTAACCCTGAGCTTGCAATTAGTGAAGGTGCTATTCGTGGTTGGGATCGTCAACGTCCTTATTACTATTCAATGCTGCAAAAAGTTGCCGACCATTTTGGTTTTCAACTTGATACACCTTGGAATCAGTTAGATAAAGACACGCAAAAGAAATTCTTACAAGGTACTGGCAAAGAAAAAATCGATTTAAGTTATATCGATGAACGTGGTCGTAAACATACACGCGTGCAACCTTTTGAAGGAATTTTGCCACACCTTGAGCGTCGCTATCGTGAAACTGAAAGTAACTATGTACGTGATGATTTAGCACAATATTTGTCTAATGCAGCTTGTGATGCATGTGGCGGTTCACGTCTCAATGAAATTTCACGTCATGTTCGTGTAAAAGATAAAACCATTGCTGACATTACCCGCATGTCGATTGGTGATGCTGAAAGCTACTATCAAGGTATAAACCTTGAAGGTGCCAAAGGTGAAATTGCAGATAAAATCTTTAAAGAGATTCGTGAGCGTTTACATTTCTTGGTGAGTGTTGGCCTGAACTATTTAAGTCTGGCTCGTTCTGCCGAAACACTATCGGGTGGTGAAGCCCAGCGTATCCGTCTAGCTTCGCAAATTGGTGCAGGTTTGATGGGTGTCATGTACGTCCTTGATGAACCATCAATTGGTCTCCATCAACGTGATAATGACCGTTTATTACAAACGCTAATTCGCTTACGTGATTTGGGCAATACGGTATTAGTCGTGGAACACGATGAAGATGCAATCCGTGCAGCTGACCATATTATTGATATCGGCCCTGGTGCTGGCGTGCATGGTGGTGTTGTCATTGCTGAAGGTACGTATGATGAGCTGGCTAAACATGCCGACTCGCTCACAGGTCAATATCTTTCAGGCAAACTCAAAATTGAAGTGCCAAAACAGCGAACTCAACCACCTAAACCTGAAGAAAAAATTAAACTTTCAGGTGCAGCGGGTCATAACTTAAAAAATGTCGATTTAACCATCCCACTTGGCATTATGACTTGTGTCACGGGTGTTTCAGGTTCAGGTAAATCAACACTGATTAACCGTACGTTACTCCCACTGGCTGCAACACAGCTCAACGGTGCAACAACCTTAACAGCCGAAAAATTTGACTCGATTGATGGTCTACAACATCTGGATAAAGTCGTTGATATTGACCAAAGCCCAATTGGCCGTACACCGCGCTCTAATCCAGCGACTTATACGGGTCTATTTACGCCAATTCGTGAATTATTTGCTCAAACACCAGAAGCGAAAGCGCGTGGTTATAGTGCGGGTCGTTTCTCGTTTAACGTAAAAGGTGGACGCTGCGAAGCGTGTGAAGGCGACGGTATGATTAAAGTCGCAATGCACTTCTTACCAGACATGTATGTACCTTGCGATGCATGTCATGGCAAACGTTATAACCGTGAAACACTTGAAGTCGGTTATAAAGGCAAAAACATTTCTGATGTTTTAGAAATGACGGTTGAAGATGCTGCTGAGTTCTTTAGTGCTATTCCAGTTATTCACCGTCGTTTAGAAACCTTAACTCAGGTAGGTCTAGGCTATATTCGTTTAGGTCAAGCTGCGACTACACTCTCTGGTGGTGAAGCACAGCGTGTCAAACTGGCTCGTGAGTTAGCGAAACGAGATACGGGTAAAACGCTTTATATCTTGGATGAACCAACAACAGGTCTGCATTTCCATGATATTGCCAAGTTACTCGATATTTTGCATGAGCTACGCAACAAGGGTAATACCATTGTGGTGATTGAACATAACCTTGATGTCATTAAAACAGCAGACTGGGTTGTCGACTTAGGCCCTGAAGGTGGTTCGGGCGGTGGTATGATCATTGCTGAAGGGACACCTGAACAAGTAGCCGAGGTCGAGATTTCCCATACTGGCCGCTTCTTGAAACCGATGTTGAAGCAATAAAACAAAAAGCCGGAATTTATTTTCCGGCTTTTTTATCCCTCTACTACATTCCGTCCCCGAGCTTTAGCTCTTAAGAGTGAACGATCAGCGTTCTCTAATAACTCCATCCAGCTTGTCGCTCCAATCGCAAACCCAATACTGACCGATACATGCAATTTTTCTTGCGTACCAGATAGATCAATTTCCTCTAAAGAAATCGCAATACGAATTTTTTCGGCCAAGAGACGTGCATCTAAAAACTGCACCTGTTCTAACAAAATTAAAAACTCATCACCACCATAACGAACAATTAAATCAGAAGCCCGTACATTTACTTTTAATTGATCTGCGATACGCCGAATCACTTGGTCACCCACAATATGACCATATTGATCATTCACGTGTTTAAAACGATCAATATCAATAATCATTAAACAAGTTTGAGAAAATTTTTGAGGGTAACTCTCAACAATTTTTAAATACTCAGATAAAGCCAAACGATTGGATACACCCGTTAATGGATCTGTATTGGCAATATTTTTAAGCTGGAATTCAAAAGCATCTCGCTGCTTGAGCATTCTTTGTAAACGATCAATAGCTTCGAACAACGAAATAAATTCGCCTTTTTTAGGTTTCAACTCATCTATTGGGTAATCTGTGCTATGAGATAAATCAAGAATTAAGGTACGGGCCTGAATAAGAGGCTCAAACACCCTTCTCTTTGCATAAATTAGTGTAAGTAACGCTGCTGCTAAGGATATGCTTGAAATGAGTAAAGTAAGGAAAAACTTCTTTTTTGCTAAATAGTTTTCTTGAGATGCAATTAAGACGCTTTTATTAAGTAAAAACTTTTGCAAATCAATAACCGTGGTAAATTTATCAACGATTTGGTCTGTCAGCTCTGTTCCATTTAAATGATAGGCTTGGTGCTTTTGGCTTTCATCTAAAAGCTGACCCACAATAGGTACGCCTTTATCTAAAAATTCAGTTTTAACCCTTGAGTAAAGGCGATGATATTCCGGAGTTTTAGCTTGCTCTGACTGTAGTGTGTCTACAAGTGCCCATAAGTAGCGTGCTTGCTGCTGAGTCTGCAAAGACCGCGCCCGATTATCATTAGGTATGGTTTCTTTAAAAGTCACAGGCGCAATAACATTAGATGCGGTACGACCAGCTTGATCCCGCATATCGGTCAACACCACAATCAAAGTAAAGTAATTGTTAATTTGGCTATCTTTACTTTTTAACTGTAGCATCAAATTTTGTAAAACTTCTCGGCAGCTATCCCAAGCTCCAAACATAGCCAAAATTGCATTATCGAATTGTATAGAGCTTCTCGCTTGTTCAGGAGTTGCAACATAATAGTCAACTACAGCACGCGCCTGTTTTAAATCATCTCTAAATTTAGTATCTAAAGTATTTGCTAAATCGGTATAACCTTCTTCTTTTAAAATATGAATAGTTTCATTAAGTTGGCGATCAACAGAAAGGCGATATTCTTTTAAGTTTTTTTGATTTTTTAAAAAGTCGGCAGCGTTACTCGACATTAATTTATTTGCGGGCGCACGTTCTTTAGAGACTTTATTTGCAACTTCAGCAATTGATCTTAAGCTTTTAATTTCAACCAAAGCCTGTTTAGTTTTTAAGTACTCTTGATAACTGCTGACAATAAGCGGAACCGCCATAAACAGTAAGGACAAAATAATGACCAACATGAAGAAAAACAGTCGATTACTGATATGTTCTGAACGTAATCCTGACATTTCTAGCTGGTACTCCGTAAATGTCCTACCATGATCACTACTATAGAATGAAGTAATTAATCCGCATCCTAGCACTTTACTGAACAGAAGTTCAGCAACAAAGTTCGATTAACGCAATATACGCTTTCATCTTTTCTATTTCTTAAAAATTTGATCGAAAGAGCAAATGATGGCCATAGCAAAACTCCATTTTACAGATGATGTAAATTTCGCAATCCTATAATTAGCTTCTTTTTCCTCTTGGATGTTTCTCCCAGCATCCTAAACCCAGCCCTCAGCTGGGTTCTTTTTTATACACACTCAATAGAAGAAATTTCATATATTTTTTTTAATAAATATTAATGTTTTCTTATAGATAAAAAAAAGCTCAACCTTGGGGAAAGCTGAGCTCGTAAAGTCTGATGTGATAACACATCGTATCTGGGAAAGCACTTCCAACTCTAAAAATGTTAGATAGTGAACTTTGCAATTGAATTGTGTGACTTATCTCTAATTTTGTAAAGTAGATTAAATTGATCAGAATTAATTTTTTAATCGTTTTTTTAGTTTAAAAACATATTTTCTTTGCTTTATTCAATTATATAATAATTCAAAATAGATAGATTATTTAGATGAACTTATCAAAATAGTGTTAACTATTACTCAAAATACAGCAAAATTGAAAAAAGAATAATGTTTGAGTGGCTATTTATTAAACAAGTCGACAAATAAATTAACGTTAAAACCGATTAATAGAATCGCTTTTTCCAATTGTAAATGTAATTATTTTTAAACTATTTAGTGTCAATTCCCTATGAAACTTAAGGTTTAGACTCTTGTTAATGTTCATTTTTTTAGCAGGTTGACATAATACACTTCAATTGTTGTTTTTTTAACCATTTTTAACATAAGTGTCAAATTTCCTTAACATTACGTTTCATCTATTATTGACTTCATAAATTGTTACAATACAATGACCCCAGCTTTATCTCTTGTTAATGCTGGAAATGATTATGAAAAAACTTGGTTTAGCCACTGCTGTATTATTAGCCATGACCGGTGCTCATGCTTATCAATTTGAAGTTCAAGGTCAATCTGAATATGTTGACACAACTGCAAATGATAAAAACTTCACTGGTGACGTTGCTGGTACATTCTATTTGAAAAATGTTGATACAGCTAAGGGTCCTTTAGCTGAAGCAGCTTTCTTAAACCAAGCTTCTAGCGTGTCTTTAGGTTATAGCTATCAACAATATGACCAAAACAACGTAAACTACCACATTGGTACATACGGTGTTAAAGGTGAGGCATACGTTCCAACTCCTTACCTTCCTGTATATGCTAGCGCAACTTACAACCACACTGATGTTGATGGTAAAAACAACTTCTCTAAAGATGACAACGGTGACCGTTATGCATTAGAAGTTGGTGCTATGTTGTTACCTAACTTCTTAATGACTGTTGGTTATACAAGTGTTGCTAACCAATTCGCTTTAGATAACTTCGGTATCATCGGTAACGGTATCTACTCTGCTGTTAACCAAACTGCTGCTATCCAAAACGACCAAGATGCTGTTACAGCACGTGCTAAATATGTTGGTCCAATCGATGGAACTAACATGGCAATCGGTTTTGAAGCTGCTGGTGCATTCGGTCAAGAAAACCAATACGGTTTAAAAACTGACCTTTACTTAACTCCTAAGTTAAGTGTTGGCGCTACTTTCGTTGGTAACGATGGCGAAGCTGACATCAAAGGTAATGACCTTGGTGAATTCCGCCAAGCTTGGGGTGGTAATGTAAACTACTTCATCACTCCTGCTTTAGCAGTTGGTGCATCTTACATGAAAGCTGACGTTAAAAAGTCTAGCTACGATACACAAACTATCGGCTTAAATGCTAAATTCCGTTTCTAATTTAATTTAGAAATTGAATTAAAAAAAAGGACTCAATTGAGTCCTTTTTTTATGGCTATTAACTGCGTACGATATTTAAGAAATGTAAATGACGTTCGTACTGATCAATAATATCCTGAATCAAATCTTCCTGAGTCCAGTCCATTACATCATAGTTTTGTCCGCCTTCTCTCAAAAATACCTCAGCTTGAAAATACTGACCGTCTTCTGCTTCTGTACGACCAATTAAAAAACTTGGGGGTACTGTTTCACGTGAAACAACTTTATAAATAAAATTAATTTCATGATGATGATCGACTCGAAGCTGCATACCATCTTCCACTTCACTAATCGACACCTCAAGATGACGGCGTCTAAACTCATGCTGAATATTTTCAAAAGCACGTGAAACCTGCTTTTCAATATATTGCTTCACCTCTTCTTCACTATGAGGATAATGCATGATTAAACCAAGACGCTGCTGCCAGCTTCTAGGGTTATGAATGGCACGTGGTGTAATGCGAGCCTCTTGAATTGCTATCATTTTAGTAACATCAAGATGCAAGGCTTTTATTAGGCCCCAACTCATTAACAGCATGACTACGGTAAAAGGCAACGCACTCATAATGATTGAAGACTGAAGCGCCGCAAGACCGCCCACCAAGAGTAAAATAATAGCCAGCACCGCCATAAGCACTGTCCAGAACAGGCGCTGCCAAGTAGGTGAATTTTCTGTTTTTGCTGTTAAGTAGTCAGTAACCAATGCCCCTGAGTCAGCAGAAGTCACAAAGAATAAAACCACCAAAATAGTCGCCAGAATATTCATGACACCTGACCATGGCAAGTGTCCTAAAAACTCAAATAGAGCAACTGACGAGTCTTGCTGAACAGCCTGAATTAAAGTGGTTTGATGTTCATGGATAATGCTAAATAACGCAGCATTTCCTAAAAAGCCCATCCAGATAATAGTAAAGCCTGTTGGAATGAGGAGTACCCCGACAATAAATTCTCGAATAGTACGACCACGTGAAACCCTTGCGATAAACATACCTACAAATGGCGACCAAGAAATCCACCAAGCCCAATATAAAATAGTCCATCCCCCAATCCATCCATTCGGCTGATAAGCATATAAATTGAATGTCATGGTAAAAAGGTTAGAGATATACTGCCCAGTGTTTTGAATAGTGGTCTGAAGTAAATAAATACTAGGACCAGCGATAAAAACGAATACTAATAATATTAAAGCTAATACTAAGTTTAGCTCTGATAAACGTTTGACCCCTTTATCTAATCCTAAGAACACAGATAATGAAGCGAGAATACTCACAAAAATAATGAGTAAAACCTGAGTAGTGGTGCTTTGCTCAACACCAAATAGATAATGTAAACCAGAGTTAATCTGGGTAACACCAAATCCGAGAGAAGTCGCTACACCAAATACCGTACCAATGGTCGCAAATATATCAATGCTGTCGCCCCACGGTCCATAAATCTTTTTACCAATTAGTGGATACAGTGCTGAACGGGTTTTGAGCGGTAAATTATGCCGATAAGCAAAATAAGCTAATGCTAAACCGACCACGGCGTAAATTGCCCATGCATGTAAGCCCCAGTGGAAAAAGGTTACACGTAAAGCTTGTTGTGCTGCCTCAATTGTCTGTGGCTCACCACTTGGTGGGTTGACATAGTGCATGACAGGTTCAGCCACACCAAAGAACATTAAGCCAATACCCATACCCGCAGTAAACAACATGGCAAACCATGATCCGTTACTATATTCGGGCTGGCTATGGTCAGGGCCTAATTTAATACGTCCAATCGCAGAACAGGCAATATAAATGAGTAGGATAAGAAAGAAGGCAACCGATAAGACATAGAACCAACTAAAAGAATCAGTGATCCACTGCTTTAACTGTTGCGTGAGAAGTTCAAAAGAACTCGGAGCGATCACAACAACTGCTAAGAACAAAGCAATAATAATGACCGTACCCAAAAAGACATTGGGATTAACATTTGCGAACCAACTCGCTTGTTTGGAAGGCATAAATCCTCCATGTTATTTTAATGAAAATGACAGGCTTAAAGCCAATAAAGACATTCAGGAATGAACAAAGTTTTATCTTTCAATAGAGAAAGCCGATAATACTTTAAATAAACTTAAATAATATTGCAGTTACAAAGGTGTAAATAAATTAAAACACCTCCTTCTTTATTTATCAGAATTCTTTTTAGGCGTGTGCTTGATATATTGTAAAGCGATTAAACGCGTGACTATTAGGGCTAAATACATCACTCCACAAAACATCTGTAACATCGCTAAAACACGTGCTGGTGGACTAAGAGGCATTAAGTCAGACAGTCCCGTAGCGGACTGCAAACTAAAGCTTAAAAACAGTAAATCTAACCAAGTTTGTAAGTGATGGATGTGGTTTGGATTTTGAAAGCTATTAGGAATGAGTAGCTGGCAAATGTTATATAAAAATGCAAATCCCCAAGCCAGCAAGGTAAAAACTGCGGCAGCTGCAAACAACTCATCGCGGGTTAAATATCGGTCAGCAAACATATAGCGAAATAAACCATAAGCAGCCGAAAAGTAAGCTAAGGCTTCACAGCTATGGGCAAAAATCTGGATGGTTAAATTGCTATAGCCTAATAAAATAAAGACCGAAGCTATAATTGCCCCACTGACAAATGCGAGCCCCAGAAAAGTGAACATGGGTGTTTGGCGAATAACTTTAGCAATAATGAGTAATGCAAGTACCCCTAGCGCCCAAGTTAAGGTCCTATAAGCCTCGTTATCAAAAGTCAGCATAGCCAGAATAAGTAAAATGAATTGCACCAACAGCAGCCATGCAGAAGGCAACAATCGAAAGCTCGACCAGAATTCAATGATAGATCGCATTTAATTATTTTCCATTTTTTCATTATGTTTTGGATTATAGAAAATCATACTGTACAAAAAATAGGATAAACAAGTTGTTCTTTATTAAGGAGCTTCTTTCAATACACTTTACGAGATAAATAAAAAAAGCCCCGTAGGGCTTTTTTGAGATGTTCAATATATTTTGATTAGTGATCTGATGCGCCAGAAGCACCAATACCTGTCATTGAACGAACATATTGAGCGTCGAAAGAAGCGCGTTCTTTTTTCGCACGTGCTGAGCTGTCAGTTACCGAGAAGAACCAGCAGCAAAGGAACGACAAAGGCATTGCAAATAATGCAGGACCATTGAACGGGTTAATTGGGGTATCAGAGATTTTTAAAGTATCTACCCATACTGCTTTAGACAGAATAATGAGTACAACCGCTGTTACAAGACCAACTACGCCACCAATGACCGCACCACGAGTTGTTAAACCTTTCCAGAACATTGAAAGAACAAGAATTGGGAAGTTTGCACAACACGCTACAGAGAATGCTAAACCTACCATGAATGCTACGTTTTGCTTTTCAAACAAAATACCTAAAATCATGGCAAAGATTGCTAAACCAAGCGTCGCGATTTTTGACATGCGAAGCTCTGAAGCTGGCGTGGTTTGACCTTTTTTAAATACGTTAGCGTATAAATCGTGTGAGATCGCAGATGCACCTGAAAGTGTTAAACCAGCAACAACTGCAAGAATCGTTGCGAACGCTACTGCTGAAATGAAGCCCATGAATAAGTCACCGCCTAAAGCGTCACTTAAATGCACGGCTGCCATATTGTTACCACCAACAAGCTCAAGTTTGCCGGTCATTGCCATTTTCGCAACATCAAGGAATTGCGGGTTATTTGATACGAAAAGGATCGCACCGAAACCAATAATGAAAGTTAAAAGATAGAAGTAACCAATAAAACCTGTTGCAACGACAACCGATTTACGCGCTTCTTTTGCGTCTTTTACCGTGAAGAAACGCATAAGAATGTGTGGAAGACCTGCTGTACCAAACATGAGTGCCAAGCCAAGAGATAAGGCATCAATCGGGTTTGCGGCAAGTTTACCTGGTCCCATAATTTTTGCAGCATCTTCAAAACTTACATCATGAACTTTACTGAACACTTCAATTGATTGGGTGAACATGTTACTAAAGCTGAAACCAACCGCTTTCATCACCATAAAGGCCATGAATGTTGCACCACTTAATAACATCACTGCTTTAATGATTTGTACCCATGTGGTTGCTAGCATTCCGCCGAAAATAACGTATGCCATCATGAGTAAGCCGACAATCACAACTGCAATGTTATAGTTCAAACCAAATAATAGTTTGATGAGCTGACCTGCCCCTACCATTTGTGCAATCAAATAGAACGCGACTACAACAAGCGAGCTGAAAGCAGCTAAAGTACGAACTGGTTTTTCTTCAAGACGGAATGACACTACGTCTGAAAGGTTATATTTACCAAGGTTACGTAAGCGTTCTGCCACCAAGAATAAAACGATTGGCCAACCGACCATGAACCCGAGTGAATAGAGCAAGCCGTCAAAACCTGAGCTAAACACCATTGCAGAAATACCAAGAAATGACGCTGCTGACATATAGTCACCCGCAATCGCCAAACCGTTTTGGAAACCACTGATCCCACCACCAGCAGTATAGAAGTCTTGCGCCGATTGAGTTTGTTTAGCCGCCCATTTGGTAATAAATAAGGTAAAGCCAACAAAGATGATAAACATGATAATGGCATGCCAGTTGGTGGCTTGCTGTTCTGCTTCACCTAAGTCCGGGCTTGCCATAGCAACAGTTGAATATAGCGATGCTGCTGCCAATAAGGCTTTCGCTTTTAATGAATTCCATTTCATATTAGTGTAGTCCTTTCTCATGCGTGATGGCTTCAACTTCCTTCAACGCTTCTTCACTCAATTGGTCAAGGGTATTATTTGCGATATAGGAATACACACCACAAAGTAGGAAAGATAAAACAATAATTCCTAAACCTAGCGGGATCCCCCATGTCGTTACACCACCACTAAAGGAACTCATCAAAAATTCTTTGTTGTAGCCCACAAGTAGCATAAAGCCCACATAAAGCACTAACATGATGATTGTGAGCGTCCAGCTTAATGCACTTTTTTTCTTGACCATTTTTTGAAACTTTGGATTACGTAGAATCTGTTCTACTTGGCTTTGATCCATAACCAAACTCCTTACATAGTGCCCAACCTTGGTCACTTTTTTTTAATGTATTTTTTCATTATTAAAGTTAGCAAGATTCCAGCTCAGTCGTAACTTAGACTTTGGTCGTTAAAATTTAATCAATTTATAGCTTTGTTTCGGCTTGGGTTATGATAGGCATAAGGTTTCACTTATGTAGGTCATATGAACAGCTGGCTGATTATTGGGGTGCTCACTCTTTATATTGCGCTTTTATTTGTCTGTGCTTTTTTTGGTGAGAAGCATGCCAGTCGTCTTAGCACGCGTGGCCGTATGTTTTTATTTAGCTTAACTTTAGGTGTCTATTGTTCCTCTTGGACATTCTATGGGGCAACTGGGGCTGCCGTACGTGAAGGCGTTATCTTCTTACCTATTTATTTAGGTCCACTGTTATTTGTCTGGTTTGGTTATGATATCTGGCGGCGTCTAGGTCGAGTTCGTCAGCATCATGCGATTTCGTCAATCGCTGACTTTGTTGCGGCACGCTATGGTAAAAGTGGTGTACTCGCATCGTTGGTGACTATTCTTGCAGTTATTGCGATTATCCCCTACCTCGCGTTACAGCTGCGTGCGATTGCTTTAAGTACCTCGGTCATTATGGAGCAAAGCTCGCATATTCATACGACGACTAACAGCGTGTTATTGCTCACCAGTGTGCTTGCGATTTTAGCCATGATTTTTGGTACACGGCAGATTGCAAACACGGAGCAACACGGCGGCCTCATGCTTGCGGTTGCATTTGAATCATTTGTGAAGTTATTTGCCTTACTTTGTGTCGCTTTATTTTTTATTTTTGAATCACCGGCCAACCTGAGCCAAATGACCTCTGATGTAAACCAGACTTTTCAGGAAGTTCAGCTCTTTGGTGTACCCGAAACCTTCTGGATTCAAACATTATTGGCGGGTTTAGCCATTATTTGCTTACCACGTCAGTTCCACGTGGCGGTGGTCGAGCTACGCGATGAGAAGCATATTCGCGGTGCCCGTAAATGGTTCGCGGTTTATCTCATTTTAACTATTCTTGCCATTATTCCGATTGCAAGCTGGGCTTTACATGCCGCACCGAAGTTTCTAACCGTGCCTGATGTGGCTGTGCTGTCATTGCCTTTAAGTTATAACCAAGAGTGGCTGGCATTACTGGCCTTTTTAGGCGGATTCTCTGCCTCAACAGGCATGTTACTGGTGTCATCAGTAGCATTGTCTATTATGCTCAGTAACGACTTGATTATGCCTGCTCTATGGCGATTTAAGTTGCTGTCACGTCACGATAAGCATTTACCTAAAGTTCTTAAATTTAGCCGCCGTATCAGTATTGTTGCGGTGATGCTACTTGGCTTTTTATTCTTCCATTTCTTTAATGACATTAACCAACTTTCAGTTTTCGGCTTATTGGCCTTTAGTGCTGTAGCACAGTTTGCACCTGCCCTGATTGGTGGTTTGTATTGGCGTGGCGGAAGCCGTCAAGGCGTCTATGCAGGACTTATTATTGGATTTTTAATGTGGAGTTATACATTACTATTTCCAACTATTTTGCGTAGCTTGCCTGAAGCCTATCAGGAAACTGCTCAAAGTATTTTACTTTTCGGTCCTTTCGGCATTAATGCCCTACGCCCGGAATCTTTATTTGGTTTTGAGTCATTTGCACCTTTAACTCACGGTGTCATTTGGTCACTCGGTTTAAATATTGTTTTATATATCTGGATTTCAAAAATTTATCGGCCAAGCGTCGCTGAGCAAATTCAGGCAGAAAGCTTCTTTTATTATGAAACAAAGCCTTTACCATCACCGCACACCTCTACTGATTTAACCTATCTTCCTCATGATGCGGCCCGCTTAAAAGTGGGTGATTTATTTGCCCTAGCCAAAAGAATTACGGGTGAGCAACCCACTACGCAAGCGTTCGAAAATTTTTGTGAGCAAAATCACCTCACCCTCAACCCAAATAGTATTGCCAATGGCATGTGGTGGCGTTTTACCGAGCAATATCTGGCCGGTATTATCGGTGCCGCTTCTGCACGTACATTGCTCACAACAGCAATGATTAATAACGGTCTTGCTTTAGGGCAAGTGGCTAATATTTTAGACCAAGCATCGCAGTGGCAACGTTTTAATCAGAACCTTCTTATGACCATGATTGACCACATTACTCAAGGGGTAAGCGTGGTGGATAAAAATATGTGTTTGGTCGCATGGAACAATCAATATTTAAAACTGTTTGGTTACCCAAAAGACCTCGTTTATGTGGGCTGCCCAATTGCCGACCTCATTCGTTATAACGCCGAACGCGGTGAATGTGGTCCCGGTTCAGTTGAAGAACATGTGCGTAAACGCCTTCACTGGATGAAAGTGGGAAGTGCTCACGAATTTGAACGTATTCGTAAAGATGGCCGTGTAATTCAAATGCGAGGAAATCCGATTGCAGGTGGAGGCTTTGTAACGACATTTGCCGATATTACGGCCTTCCGTGCGAACGAAGCCGTGCTTGAAGCCCGCGTAAAAGATAGAACACAACAGCTTGCCGATGCCTTAACTGAACAACAGCTTGCACGTGAACAAGCTGATATGGCCAATATGTCAAAAAGTCGATTTATTGCCGCGGCAAGTCACGATCTATTACAGCCTATGCATGCTGCTCGTCTGTTTAGTACCGTTCTTGAGCAAAGTATTTCGACCGAAGAAGACCGCCAGACCCTACAACAGCTTGACCGAGCACTCTATGGAGCAGAAAGTATGCTCTCTGCCCTACTCGATATTGCACGTTTGGAAGGCGGCACCATACAACCAAAGAGACAACCTTATCCGTTGCATGATTTGCTCAGTGATCTTGAGTTGCAGTTTAAATCGATCGCTGCTCAGCGAAATATCTCACTGAAAGTCCACGATGTGTCTTTCTGGATCGATACCGACCCGCAGTGGATTCGTCGTATTATTCAGAACTTTGTCAGTAATGCTTTGCGTTATACCGCTAAAGGTCGAGTGGTGGTGGGTGTACTCCGCTCTGCGCAGCAGTCTGGACATATTCGAATTGGGGTTTGGGATACTGGACCAGGTATTGCCGAAGAACAACGAATTAAGCTATTCCAAGAGTTTGAGCGCTGCGGGCATTTATCACCTTGGGGTGAACAAGGTTTAGGGCTAGGACTTGCCATCGTACAACGTATGACAGGTTTGCTAAATTACCCTGTTCATGTTTACTCAGAGTTGGGCAAAGGCTCATGCTTTATGATTGAAGTACCTGTTGTCGAGCCACCAAAAGTTGCAACACCAGCTGTACAAGCCGTACCTTTAAAAACTAAAGCTTACCGTATTTTGTGCCTAGACAATGATGAAACTATTCTTGAAGGAATGAGTAGTTTATTAGGACGATGGGGTTATCAAGTTTTCAAAGCGACTGAACCTGAACAGGCGCTAGAAATTATTCAAAAAGAGAATATTCAGGTTTGGCTCATTGACCAGCATTTAAACCACAATCAACTTGGGGTTGATTTTATTACTCAAAATCGTCAAGAAGATGTTCCTGTTGCCTTAATCACAGCGGACTCGCACCCAGAGTTACCGCAGCAATTAAAAGAACTGAATATTGTTTTACTCAAAAAGCCGTTAAAACCAGCTTCATTAAGAGCATGGTTATCTGGGCTTAAAATTGCCAGCACGACAGACTAATCATTTATCGCTTCCCAACCTTTGATAAGTTTGGGGAGCGGTTCTTGGCAAAAATGTTTGACTGAATTTAAGCCAATAGGCAGAACTGCTCAAAAAGTCTACTTTTACCCATTAAATCATTGACCAAAATTTCCAATACCTTTTTTTCTATGGCAAAGCCCACCTTTTTTGTAAGTGAACACTTGTATACTTAGTTACAATTTAATAAATCATTGTTTTTATAATAGATTATTTACAAAAAAACACCTCATACGACTTTAGTCGTATTCTACTTGCATTCTTCATGACACATAAATATTCAAAACGAATTTTTAAATTGTATAACGAATTATCAAATCGATTTCCAATCTATATAGCTTCACTGCTCTAGAATGAATGCAAAGGATAACTGCCATGAATATTTCTGATAACACCCCACAAGGGCAACTCTCGTCTCAACAATTTTATCGTCAATACAGTGCCAATGCCTTACTTCCTGAGTTAGATTGGCAAAGTATTTTTCCGCATAGCAAGCTTAGCGAAGCACATATCAAAGCACTCAATACTATTTATCAGTGTGCTGTACCTCTCGCACTTAATGTATTTCATGATCTAAATTTTGATGTATTTGCGCCTGCTGCTTATCATCCGCAAGGCTTAGGTTTATTTGATAAATTAGCCCAACAAGAAGAGAACTTCTTAAAAGTTCTTACTGCTGAAAGTGAAAACCTTGACCATGAAACACGCCATCAAATCTGGAGCATGCTTCTACGCGGTGGTGCTGTTCTGGTTTTCAAGGCTTGGCTTGGTCATGTCAAACTCGGAGAAAACCAGTTAGATATGACTCAGTTCGATGAGCTTTCTGACTTGCTGTTTATTAAGACTCCTCCACATCAACTTGCTGAACGTTTGCATGTAGATGAAAAAGCAAAACTTGACCATATCTTCTTAATGTATGGCAATGATATTTTCCTTGACCGGTTCAATAGCCTAGAAACTGCAGCTCTCTTTGTTGATTTAGGTGTTTATGATGCGGCTTTCTTAAGCTTGCGTGATGACCGTGTAGCTGAATATTTAAAAAGCAAGGGCTATGTGACCCAAGAACAAATTGATGATTTGCAATGTGCTCTTAACCCACTGTACTGCGACAGCCTAACACCTAAGCAAGATTGCCTTGCCTAAGTGGAACATATAAAAAAGACCTCAATTGAGGTCTTTTTTATTTTAGATTTTTTTATCTTCAATATTTAATGCACTAATTGCCAATACAGCCTGTGTACGATTTTGTACGCCTAGTTTTCTAAAAATAGCGGTTACATGCGCTTTAATGGTAGCCTCTGAAACATCGAGTTCATAAGCAATTTGTTTATTTAATAAACCTTCTGCAACCATCATCAAAACTCGGAATTGCTGAGGCGTTAACGACTGGATACGTTCAGCCAAAGCAGTTTCATCTGCCGCTCTCGGATCAAGATTAATATTTGATGGCAAGTTTGGCGGTAACCAGATTTCCCCATCTAACACTTGACGGATTGCTTCACCAATATGACTTGGATGAGCCGATTTAGGAATATAACCCATTGCACCATGCGCAATTGCACGTTGAATAATTGATGCTTCTTCGTGTGCAGAAACCACAATAATAGGAATAGATGGATATTGTGCTCTTACATAGACCAGAGCCGAAAAGCCTGAAGCACCCGGTAAGTTTAAATCAAGTAATACCAGATCAGGTTCTGCCCCATTTTCCAAACGCTCATAAAACTCATCAACCGAAGCTGTTTCATGAATTTGTGCCTGCGGCAGGCTATAACGTACTGCTTGAATCAAAGCATGACGAAACAAAGGATGATCATCAACGATTAAAATATTCATAAGCGATTAAAGTAATCTTGAGCATAAGTATGGCCTATTGTAACCCTACTATTTAGATGAAAGATATGCTCATCTTATCCATTTTTATGCAAAATGTTGTTAAATACAGACGTTTGCTTCGATTTTCAGATGTTTTTACCTTTTAATCAAAATTAATCTGTTTTTTATATAAGCTTTATTTTTATTCTAAAAAATATATCATCAATAATTATATAAAATAAAAACAGTTATTTAACTCGCTATTTACTGATAAAAATCAACTATTCGGGTTTTATATTTAAAACTGATAAGGTTGACCAATTTCGTTATTTTACAGTTCGCCAGCATTGTTGATTAATAAGTCCAATCTTCTTTTTTAGGCTTAGGAACCAAATCATGACTGGTATCACATCATCAAAACCCTTAAATATTGTTGCTGTTTCTGGTGGTTTGAATACGCCATCTAAAACCGAAAGTCTGGTTCAGGCCATTCTTGATGAGTTATCTGAAGCAATTGATATTAAAGTTCACTTTATTAAATTGAGTGAAATCGGGCCATTATTAGGCGGCGCATTTTATCGCAACCAACTTCCACAGCGTGTACAAGATGACCTTGCAGCAGTTGAAGCAGCAGATGCCTTAATTGTTGGTACACCTGTCTACCGTGCCTCTTTTACAGGTCTTTTTAAACACTTTTTCGATTTTGTTGAACAAACGGCATTGGTCGATGTGCCTGTACTTTTAGCTGCATCAGGCGGTAGTGATCGTCATGCACTCGTACTTGAACATCAGCTTCGCCCATTGTTTAGCTTCTTTCAGGCACAAACTTTACCAATTGGCGTATACGCAACAGATCGCGACTTTACTCCTGAATATACGGTGAAAAGTGAACAGTTATCTGACCGTATTACGCTAGCCGTAGCGCGTGCATTGCCAATTTTAGAATGGGCACCAGCGAAAGGTAAACGTGCTGAAGTGGTTAAACCTAAATCTCAGCAAGCGAATCAAGAGCTCGGTATTAACAAGCAAATTGAGCAAGAAGAAGTATTGCCTTCAGCAGCTGTACCAAATCTCGATGCAGCAGAATCTCGTTTGCATCATAAGTCCGGTAAATCATTAACACATGTTGCCTAAATGCAATATAGCTAAATAAAAATAACGAAATTGGGAGAGAGCACCATGACGCAATTACAACAACCAATTAAATTTGCTTATTGGGTACCAAATGTAAGCGGTGGCCTTGTCGTAAGTAACATCGAACAACGTACAGACTGGAGTTATGACTACAATGTTCGACTTGCACAGGCAGCCGAAAACAATGGTTTTGAATATGCGCTCACCCAAATTCGTTTTACGGCGGGCTATGGGGCAGAAAACCAGCATGAGTCTGTGAGTTTCAGTCATGCATTACTTGCAAAAACTGAGAAACTCAAAGTGATTGCGGCTATTCTGCCCGGCCCTTGGAAACCGGCACTTGCAGCTAAACAACTCGCAACGATTGATTATCTAACTCAAGGCCGTATTGCCATTAATGTGGTAAGTGGCTGGTTCAGAGGTGAGTTTGATGCTATTGGCGAAGAATGGCCTGAGCATGATGAACGTTATGTCCGCTCTGAAGAGTTTATTCGCACGCTAAAAGGAATCTGGACCACCGATAACTATAGTTTCGATGGTAAGTATTACCAATTTCAGAACTACACACTTAAGCCAAAACCTCTGCAAAAACCGCATATTGAAGTCTTTCAAGGTGGGAGTTCACGTGCCGCACGTGACATGGCCTCTCGTGTGTCTGACTGGTATTTTACCAATGGTAATACTGTCGAAGAAATTCAAAAACAGGTCGAAGATATCCGAGCCAAAGCAAAAGCCAATAACCATCAAGTTAAAATTGGAGTGAACGCTTTCATTATTGCTCGAGATACCGAAGAAGAAGCAAAAGCAGTACTTCAAGAAATTATTGATAAAGCCAACACTGAAGCAGTAAATGCGTTTGGCGATGCAACTCGCGAAGCGGGTGCTGCTTCACCAGAACAAGAAGGCAACTGGGCAAAATCAACTTTTGAAGATTTAGTTCAATACAACGATGGCTTTAAAACCAATTTAATTGGTACACCTCAGCAAATTGCAGAGCGGATTGTGGCGCTTAAAAATGTAGGTGTCGACTTGGTTCTTTCAGGTTTCTTACACTTTATTGAAGAGGTGGAATACTTTGGTGAAAAAGTTCTGCCGCTCGTTCGTCAGTTAGAACTACAACAGGAAAAGGAGGTAGAAATTCAAGCTAAATCAGCCTAAAACCTCCAGTTAAAACAGCGCAAGACAATAAAAACAATAAATAAAAAAAAAAGACATATTGGCTCCAAGACTCGGCTTGGAGCTTTTATTTTTTTAAGCTTTCTCTACTTCTCGAATGACAGTTTCAACTGAGTAACGACACCATTTTGAGAGGACTTCAATAAAAGCATTGAGTTCTGCTGGTTCGAAATGACTAACGATCATATAACAAGCATTACCCATAACTTTAAAGCACTCATCGATTTGTTCATATTGCTTCACTAAATTTTCAATTTCTTCAAAGGAGCGTTGTTCATTTAAATGCAAATGAATAAATTGTTTATGCCTGTATTGC
The DNA here is from genome assembly GCF_024151445.1 of Acinetobacter sp. UC24323. NCBI lineage: Bacteria > Pseudomonadati > Pseudomonadota > Gammaproteobacteria > Moraxellales > Moraxellaceae > Acinetobacter > Acinetobacter sp. UC24323. The sequence goes on from NZ_JAHIBY010000006.1 coordinate 48,701, forward strand.
ACAGCAATGGTGTAATTTTTAATAACGCCTGCATCCATTAACTGAGCAATTCGCGCTCCTACTGCCTGTCCTGTCCGATGAACACGCTGCCCAATTTCTTTATTTGTTAAGCGAGAATCTTGCTTAAGCAATGCAATAATTTTTAGATCAATAGGGTCTAATTCAATATTCATTTTTCATAACGAAAGAAAACTGGCGATAATGCTTTCATAGGACTATAGCCGATTTTGCGGGCAGAGAATAACCTTGTTTTATCTTATACCAACAAGAGTATTCTCATGAAACAAGCACTATTAGTTATCGATGTACAAAATGATTATTTTAAAAATGGCAAAATGGAATTGGTTGGACCAGATCAAGCGCTCGATAAAATAAAACAGCTCGAGCAATATTTTAATGAAAAAGGTTTACCGATTATTTATGTGCAACATATTAACCCGCCACAAGCCAGCTTCTTTCAAGAAAATACTGAAGGTGTGTTACTTCATCCAGAACTTAGTGCTGGCGGTGATTCATTAATCGTGACAAAGCATTATCCAAACAGTTTTTTAGAAACCAATTTAGAAGAACTTTTAAAAGCACATCAAATTGAACAACTCGTGATCACAGGCATGATGACACATATTTGTATTGATTCTGGCACACGTGCAGCCAAAGAGTTAGGTTATCAACCCATCTTAATTGGAGATGCCACTGCGACCCGTGATTTAAGCCATAACGGAAAAACTGTTAAAGCCGAAGATGTACAAACTGCTTTTTTAGCTGCTCTTGGTATGTTTGCGAGCGTACAAAATACTGCTGACTTTCTAGCAAAATCTTAAACAGGCTTAATAAAAAAGCCCCTATCGGGGCTTTTTTATTAAAACGTTATTTTTGTCTATCAGGATAAACTGTCGCAATCAGCTGATCCACCACAGCAGGTTCAGCTAGGGTTGAGGTATCGCCCAAACTATCCAGTTCATTCGCTGCAATTTTTCTTAAAATACGGCGCATGATTTTACCCGAACGGGTTTTAGGTAATGCTGGCGCCCAGTGCAGTGCATCTGGTGAAGCTACTGGTCCAAGTACTTTACGTACCCAGCTAATTAACTCTTTTCGCAGTTCTTCCGATTCCGGAACCCCCGCCTGCAGGGTCACAAAAGTACAAATACCCTGCCCTTTAATATCATGCGGCATACCCACAACAGCAGCCTCTGCTACCGATTCATGCGATACAAGAGCACTTTCAATTTCAGCCGTACCTAGACGGTGGCCTGAAACGTTTAAGACATCGTCAACACGACCCGTGATCCAGTAATAGCCATCTTCATCACGGCGGGCGCCATCCCCTGTAAAATAAGTATTTTTAAAGGTCGAGAAGTAAGCTTCAATAAAGCGATCTGGGTCACCCCAAATGGTACGCATCTGGCCCGGCCATGAATCTTTAATCACAAGGTTACCTTCGGCAGCGCCTTCTAGTTCATTGCCTTCACCATCGACAATCGCTGGTTGAATACCAAATAAAGGACGCGTTGCCGAACCGGGTTTTAAAGCTGTTGCCCCCGGTAATGGCGCAATCAAAATACCACCTGTTTCGGTTTGCCACCATGTATCAACAATTGGACAGCGGCCTTCACCAACAACGTTGTAGTACCAGTTCCAAGCCTCTGGGTTAATAGGTTCACCCACTGAACCTAACAAACGCAAACTACTACGGTTACTTTCACGTACATACGAATCACCCTCTCGCATCATGGCACGAATCGCGGTTGGCGCTGTATATAAAATAGAGACTTTATGTTTATCGACCACATGACCAAGACGTGCCCATGTTGGATACTGAGGCACACCTTCAAACATTAAGGTCGTCGTACCATTTGCCAATGGTCCATAGATTAGATAACTATGGCCTGTAATCCAGCCGACATCAGCGGTACACCAGTACACATCATCTTGTTTTAAATCAAAAACTTCTTTAAAGGTACTCGCCACATACACCAGATAACCACCTGTAGTATGCAACACTCCTTTAGGTTTACCTGTCGAGCCAGAGGTATAAAGAATAAATAAAGGGTCTTCGGCCTTCATTGGTTCTGGAGGACAGTTTGCATCCACCTCCATAATAATAAGGTGATACCACAAATCACGACCCGGCTTCATCTCGATTGGGTTTGCATTACGGTAAACCACAATCACGTTTTCAACGCACTCTGTGCCCGGCAATGCTAGAGCCAAATCAACATTTTCTTTAAGTGGTAACAACTTACCGGCACGTAGGCTTGAGTCAGCCGTAATCACAAGTTTAGCTTGGCTATCTTCAATACGGCTCGCCAACGAGTCTGGTGAGAAACCACCAAATACCACGCAGTGCACCGCACCAATACGGGCACAGGCTAACATGGCAATTGCAGCCTCAGTCACCATTGGCATATACAGCACAACGCGGTCACCTTTACCAATGCCATATTTCTTTAAAACGTTGGCGAAACGGCAGACTTCGTCGTGTAATTCTTTATAAGAAACGATTTTATGACGAGAAGGATGGTCACCTTCCCAAATAATTGCAGGTTTGTGAGGGTGTTCTTTAAGATGCCTGTCCAAGCAGTTTGCTGATACGTTCAACTCACCATCAGCAAACCATTCAATCTTGAAATTGTCTTTGTCAAAACTGGTATTTTTAACTTGGGTAAATGGCTTTATCCAATCGACAATTTTAGCTTGCTCTGCCCAGAATTCATCTGGGTTCTCGATAGAGTGTTGATAACGTTTAAAGTAGTCTGCTTCAACAGTACGAGCTGTTTTTTTAAATTCCTCTGGTACTGGATAGATCTCATTCATACGCAACTTCCTTGATCTTGTGCATCCCATCTCGAGACTGTGGCTATTATTTTACTGGATCTTATTTGTTTGCCTTTTCAGTATGATGACTCTTTCAAAGCCTAGACAATGCGACTTTGGTCATATATTAATCACTTACTCAAGCATACGAAATTGTGAACATTTTTATAAAATTAAGTTGATTTAAAACATTTGTCTATAGCTTTTACTTTTATAATTTTTTTAAGTTTTGATGGTTTTGACCATCAACAAAGTTTATTTTAGCTTTTAGAAGCAGTGCAGGAATAAAATAAGATGTTTGCCGAAACTCCCTCTTCACGTCCACCTCAACTCCCGTTTAAAGACAGCCCTTTTTCAATTCATGGCCGCTTTAACCGAATGAGTTATTTGGGTGGATATGGCCTGATTTATTTAGTCACAATCGTGGGCTATTTTATACTGGCTTCGTTTCTTGGAAGTTTTCAGCTTTCAAGTGATCTATTTAATTTTGAATTTTACAGCTCTCTCTCCGGTATAAGTGCTTTAATGGTCTGGGCTTTCTGGCTATTTCTGATCTATCTCAACATTATTCTGGTCGTTCGACGCCTACATGATTTAAATAAAAGTGGCTGGATGGGACTACTGTTATTTATTCCAGTCGTTCAGTTCTTTTTTATGCTTTATTTACTGCTTGCTTCTGGTACAGCGGGCACTAATCAATATGGTCCCGTTCGGCCTTCAACGTTTATAGAAAAACTGATGGCTTGGCTTATTTTAATCGCTATTTTAATTAGCCTTATTTCTACAGCAGGCTTTTTCTACTACTTCTCTGGTACCGATACTATTCAAACCCCCACACAAATCTTACAAAAAGGAACGGAATACTTTTAATTAAAAAACACTTTATTATTTAGATGAACTCATTATAGTAGGCGCACATTTTATCTCCTACTATGATGGAAGCTGAAAAGGCTTTCTGAATTTATTCAATTAGAGACTTGTCGTGGCTGATGAACAAAAATCCTTAACGGATGTTGCAAAAAATACAGGCGAACTTTTGCAAGAAGCAGGTACTAAAACCACTCAAACAGTTTTAGCGCATACCGAGAAATATCATGATGCCTATACCACTATCGACAAAATCGTAGATAGTTTTTGGGAACGTGTACCTTATATCTGCATTGCAATTGTTGTTTTTCTTATTTTTTGGCTACTGACCAAATTATTTAAGTTCTTTGTTCGTAAGACCTTAGAAAATCGCTCTTATACTCGTCAAAATCTAGTTTTAGTTTTAAACCGTGTCGGTAGTACAGCGATCTTATTCTTTGGTTTCTTAATAGCTCTCGTCATTATGATTCCGGGGTTCACACCAGGCCAGCTTATGAGTGCGCTAGGTATTGGTTCGGTCGCCATTGGTTTTGCATTTAAAGATATTTTCCAAAACCTACTATCAGGTATTTTGATTTTATTGAGCGAGCCATTCCGTATTGGCGATTCAATTGTGGTGAATTCACTTGAAGGAACTGTAGAAGACATCCAGATCCGTGCAACCTTCCTACGCTCACCGGATGGTCGCCGTATTGTTATTCCAAATGCAACGGTTTATACAAGTGCCTTAACTGTTAATACTGCTTATCAACAACGACGCTGTGAGTTCGTAGTCGGAATTGGCTATGATGATGATGAGCAAAAAGCAAAACAGATTATTTTAGATATTCTCAACAATGATCGAAATGTACTGAGTCAGCCTGCGTTTTCGGTTAACGTCACAGCTTTAGCAGATTTCTCGGTTAACCTGACTGTACGCTGGTGGGTTGATACCACTGAAACTGATATCTCTTCATCTATTAGTAATATTCAAGCTCAAGTGAAACAAGCTTTCAATGAAAATGATATTGATATTCCTTACCCAATTCAGGAATTAAAAATGGTATCTAATCCACCAGCTTTAAACCCTGAAACATCAGCTAAACAAACGACCTAAAATATAAGAAATAGACGTTTCGGTTCTTAAAATACGGTTGCCTAAGCTCATAGCTTGGCAGCCGTTTTTTATGAGCAAATCTACTTCGTAAGGAATAAATCCCCCTTCCGGCCCGACCACTACACTACAAGCATGGCTAATATTAATTGGCATACGTTGTTCAGCATAAGGATGAGCCACATAGGCAGGTGTTTCCTGCGTAATTAAGCTTGGCAAGACGTCTTCAACAAAAGGTTTAAAACGTTTATAAAGTTGAATTTCAGGAACAATTGTATCGCCTGCTTGCTCAAGTCCCAGCGTAACGTAGTTGTCTATTTGCTGTAAAAAAGGAGTTTGCCAATAGCTTTTATCAACACGATAACTATGAATCAGGCTTATCTTCTCAACACCTAAAGTCACACTGTCCATAATTAGACGGCGTAAAACTTTAGGTCTTGGTAAAGCTACAATTAAATGAACCGGAAGTTTTGCTGGTAGTGGTTCTTCACGAATAGGCCATATACAGACTTCATGCTCATTCATCGAAACAATTTCAGTGATATAACGGGCGCCGTTGCGAATACCAACTTTTAGGTTCTGGCCGACTGTAATATCAAGATGTTCACGCAAATGCTGTAATTGACGTTTTGAATGGATAGACCATGTATCCGATTGAACATCTTTAGGCTCTAGTAAAACAATATTCATGATTTTTCGGCCAGATAGCGATTAATCACCCCGATATGTTTTTGTAAGGAACCTTGATTACGTTGCAACACTTTATGCGCCTGTACCACTAACTGTTCAGTCGCCTCAGGTTCTGTCAGACATGCTAACCAGATATCAACGACCTGCTGTGCATCTTGAGCAATAAGCACAGCATTTTCATCAATGAACTCATCGACAATCGTTTGAAAGTTAAAATAACGCGGTCCAACTACAGTAGGTACATTTAAAACCATAGGTTCTAAAATATTATGCCCACCACCCGGCTCATTTAAAGAACCGCCTACAAAACACACCTGACTTAAGGCATACCATAACCAGAGCTCCCCCATACTATCAGCGAGATAAACTTGCGTGCTGGCATGAATACTTTGGCCCATACTTCTACGATGCGTAATTAAATTTAAATTTTGGCAAATTTCAAATACTTCATCGAAACGCTCAGGATGACGAGGCACCACAATACACACCAACTCACGATCTGAATTTAAATAAGGTGCGAGCGCTTCCAAAATTTGTTGTTCTTCGGGTGCATGTGTACTGGCAATCGTCACAACCTGCCGATTTTCCAGATACCACTGCTGATGCAATTGGGCTGCTTGTTTAATAAAAGCCTCTGGTGCATGAATATCAAATTTAATATTACCAACAACCTGACTTTTGTGTTCGTCTAAACCTAGCTCAACATAACGCTGACGAGTTGCACTATCTTGCGCTAACACCCAGTCCAGCTGTTTTAACATACCTGCGGTTAAACCCGAGACTTTGCCATATCCTTTTGCAGATTTTTCTGACAACCGAGCATTAAGCAGCAAACAAGGTACATGCTGTAACTTGGCTTGATCGATTAAATTTGGCCAAAGTTCAGTTTCAACCAGTGCTAAAAGCTTTGGCTGATATAACTCAAAAAATTTTTTTAAAAGAGGCTTCTGGTCTACAGGCAAATAAACGGCTTGAAATAAATCTAAATATGGTTCTTTTAGAAAAAGTGACTTGGCACGAGCCTGACCTGTTTTCGTGGTATTGGTCACTAAGACTGGCTGCCCAAGTTTTAGGTAATATTCAATTAAGGGCTGTGCAGCATTGGTTTCCCCGACTGAAACAGCATGAAACCAGATCGCTTTTACATTCTTCGGTGCTTCAAACGGCCCAAATCTTTCCAGACATTCCTGCTGATATAATTCTAGACTTTCTGCACGTCTTTTTATCCGCCAACGATAAAACGGTTTTAATAAATGAAGTGCGGTGTTGTACCAAAATGGGGTCGCCAAGCGATTTGCCTCAAATAGTCAAAATTCAAAAACTGCGGAAAATATAACATAGATAAAAAAAATGGCAGAGTTTCGATACCTAAACTCTACCATATACAAGAAAAGTCATTTACTGAACTCACGAAAGAGCAAGTTCAGCACATAGTAAATTTTAATAATATTATGAACTTATGAAGCTTCTAAAGCCGGATAGTCTGTATATCCTTCAGCGCCTTTAGCATATAAAGTCGTTGGTTGAAGTTCATTTAATGGTAAGCCTTGTTCTAAACGCTGTAAAAGATCTGGATTAGCGATATATGCTTTACCAAAAGATACAGCATCTGCTTGACCTTCACGCAAGATACGTTTTGCTGACTCTGGTGTCAGATTTTCATTGGCAATCCATACACCATTAAATTTTTTACGTAATTGTGGGCTAATACTATCAGCTGCTTCATATTCACGAGAGAAAATGAAAGCCACATTACGTTGGCTGAGTTGTTCAACCACATAACCAAATGTCGCTAGCGGGTTTTCATCACCCATATCATGCGAGTCGCCACGCGGTGCAATATGCACACCTACTCGGCCAGCGCCCCACACTTCAATAAAGGCATCAACTACTTCTAATAACAAGCGAGCGCGGTTTTCAACCGGACCACCATACTCATCATCACGCTGGTTAGTATTACTTTGAAGGAACTGGTCAATTAAATAACCATTTGCTGCATGTAGCTCAACGCCATCAAAACCTGCTGCTTTAGCCAATTCAGCTGAATGCTTATATTGAGCAACAATTTCCTGAATTTCTTCAATTGAAAGCGCACGTGGCGTTACATATGGACGTTTAGGGCGTAATAAACTTACTTCACCCGCAGGTTGAATCGCACTCGGTGCAACAGGAATATCGCCATCTAACAGCTCTGGATGTGAAATACGACCCACATGCCACAGTTGAACTACAATTTTTGAACCTTGAGCATGAACTGCTTCAATAATCTTATTCCATGCTTGTGCTTGCTCTTGTGACCATAGTCCCGGAGTATCTGCATAACCTACGGTTTTTGAACCAATCACTGTTGCTTCAGTGAGAATGAGACCAGCATTTGCACGTTGCTGATAATATTCCACCATTAAATCGTTTGGAACACGGCTTTCGCCACTACGCGCACGTGTTAATGGGGCCATTACCAGTCGATTTTTAATTTCAAAATCACCAACTGTTAAGGGAGTATTGAGTTCAGCCATGATCGCCTCGACTTACACTTTATTTGTTTTAAAGTGTTTGTTTTAAATGTTCGATATATTGCTGAATCAAAGCTTCGTTACGTGAAAAATAAGACCATTGTCCATATTTTTGGACCTGAATGAGACCCGCCTGCTGTAATACAGACAAATGATTGGACATTGTAGACTGAGCTACTTTACCCAAACGTTCAATATGACCTGCGCAAACCCCTTTTTCAAAACTACCACCACACTCTTCTACTGGTAAATAATGCTCCGGCTCTTTTAACCATTGCAGAATCTGCCGACGCAGAGGATTGGCTAGGGCTTTGCTAATTGCATCAATATCCATAGGCTCAACACGTCTTGTAAACGAACAAAGCTTTGTTCAGCATTTCGAAAACATAATATCGTATTTTTACGATATTCATATCTATTTTTTTCGATATTCATATCGTATTTTTCCGATTAACTTCCAAACACTGAACTGCTTTGCCGTTTTAATCGCTAAAAATTTAAGAGTTATAGAGAATTAAAAGTTCAAAAGACTCTTATAACCCCTGTTTTAAACTCGCTTCAATAAAACGATCAAGGTCACCATCAAGAACCGCACCAGTATTTGAATTTTCAACACCCGTACGTAAATCCTTGATTCGAGAGTCATCAAGTACATAAGAACGAATTTGGCTACCCCAACCAATATCAGACTTCGAGTCTTCAAGTGCTTGAGCGGCTTCATTACGTTTTTGCATTTCTAATTCATACAATTTTGCACGTAACTGTTTCCATGCATGATCACGGTTCGCATGCTGTGAACGTTGGTTCTGACATGCCACTACAATACCAGTCGGAATATGTGTCAAACGTACTGCCGAATCGGTTTTGTTAATGTGCTGACCACCTGCACCAGATGCACGGTAAGTATCAGTACGAACATCTGAAGGATTAATATCAATTTCGATATTGTCATCAACTTCTGGGGAGATAAATACCGCAGAGAATGAAGTATGACGACGGTTACCACTGTCAAATGGTGATTTACGTACTAAACGGTGTACACCAGATTCTGTACGTAACCAACCATACGCATATTCACCTTCAACACGAATCGTTGCAGATTTGATACCTGCGACGTCACCGTCAGAGACTTCCATAAGTTCTGCTTTAAAACCATGACGTTCAATCCAGCGCATATACATACGTAATAGCATTGAAGCCCAATCTTGTGCTTCTGTACCACCTGAACCCGCCTGAATCTCGACATAGCAAGGATTCGGGTCCATTGGATTGCTAAACATACGGCGGAATTCAAGTTTTGCTAATTCTTCTTCAGCAGTACTCAGTTCAGACTGAACATCTTCAAGCAAGCTTTCATCATCAGCTTCTACAGCCAAATCCAACATTGCTTTTGCATCTTCAAGCTGTGTAGATAAGCCATCTAATACATTAATAACGTTTTCTAGTTCGCCCTTTTCTTTCGCCATTGCCTGAGCACGGTTTTGATCATTCCAGATCGCAGGGTCTTCTAACTCACGTAAAACTTCTTCTAAACGTTCTTTTTTTAGATCGTAGTCAAAGATACCCCCGTAGTGTTTGGCTACGATCAGTTAAGTCTTTCAATTGGTTTAGATAAGGATTAATTTCCACGCGAGTGTTCCCATAAAAGCAGATAAACAGTCGAATATTTTATCATAGCTACGGTTATCTTCGAACCTGCTTTAATCGCTAACTCTTATTTCAATGAATAAGTTTGCTAATTTTCTTTCAGTAGATTTTAAGCTTAACTCGTAACATCCCCATACAAAATTGGGTACTTTTCCAGCATTTTTAAGTTTCTACACAAAATCTCCTCATTTTTAATAAAATAAAACATTGTTTTTTTATTATTTAAAATCAATATATTAAATTAAATGTAGTTACATAAAAAGCACATGGTTACAGTCCAGTTACTTGGACAAGATTGACGGTGAATGATTTTGCTCTAGACTGAAAGTTGTAACAAAACATTTATAAAATCGTTTTTAGAGGGGAGAGATTCCATGAAAAAACTAGCAATTGCATCAGCTCTTTTATCTGCGCTTGCAGTAAGTGGCGCAGCAAACGCTTACCAAGCTGAAGTTGGTGGTTCTTACAATTATCTTGATCCAGATAACGGCAGCAGCGTAAGCAAATTCGGTGTTGATGGGACTTATTATTTCAACCCTGTTCAAACACGTAATGCACCGCTTGCAGAAGCAGCATTCTTAAACCGTGCAAGTAACGTTAACGCACATGTTAACTATGGCGATAACAGCGGCACAAAAGACACTCAATATGGCGTAGGAGTTGAGTACTTCGTTCCTAACTCTGACTTTTACCTTAGCGGTGATGTAGGCAGAAACGAACGTGAAATCGACAACACTAATATCGACAGTAAAGTGACTACTTATGCTGCAGAAGTAGGTTATTTACCAGCTCCTGGTTTATTACTTGCTCTAGGTGTTAAAGGTTACGACGAGAAAGACGGTAAAGACGGTGCAGATCCTACCGTTCGTGCTAAGTATGTAACCCAAGTTGGTCAACATGACGTAAACCTTGAAGCTTATGGTGCGTTTGGTGACCTTGACGAATATAAAGTTCGTGGTGACTACTACATCGATAAAACTTTAAGTTTAGGTGTGGACTACTACAATAACGACTTAACTGATAAAGATGAATTTGGTATCAATGCTAAAAAATTCTTAAATCAGCAAGTAAGTGTTGAAGGTCGTGTTGGATTCGGTGATAACGACAACACTTATGGTGTTCGTGCAGCATACCGCTTCTAATCTAACCTAGATTAAAAAAGTCCGCTCAATTGAGCGGATTTTTTTATTGATTTAAATGCACAATGCGTAGCTGTAAGCTCACATTACCATTAAAGACATTACGGTCTATTTCATAAACCAAATGCACATGGTCTCGCATCGGATCAAACTCGAAGCGACCTGCTGCATTAAAAGCAATAGCATCGAAACTATATTGGTCTATCGCTAATCTAAGCTTTAAATGTGTCTCTTTGAGCCAACGAAAATCGATAACTTTAAAATATCCTTCAAATTGAGGCAGTGGAAATTTTTGTCCCCACGGACCTAATTGCTCAATCCAGTTTAAGGTATCTAATTGCAAAGCAGAGACAGGTAGCTCACCATCGGTCCATAATGTCGCTTGAAAGATTGATTCATCCATAGCAGCTACACAATCATTAAATACAGTTTTAAAAGCTTCAAAGTTTTCTTTACGAATCGTTAAGCCTGCCGCTGCCGCATGTCCACCAAAATGACTCACCAGCTCAGGATGTTGTTCGGCAACTTGTTCAATGGTATCTCGAATATGCACCCCATCAATGGAACGTGCTGAGCCTTTAATATGAATACCATCTTCATCTGGAGCAAACACAATCGTTGGGCGATGAAACTGTTCTTTTAAACGTCCCGCGACAATCCCGATGACACCTTGGTGCCAGTTTTCTTTAAACAGAACAAGCGCCGCGGGAATATCTTGTTGTGAGAGTTGTAAACTGTCTAAAGCAGATAAAGCTTGTTGCTTCATCTCCCCTTCAATTTGACGGCGATCGATATTTAACTGATTTAATTGCTGAGCAATGGGGTATGCAGTTTCCATTGTCTCGGCCAATAAACACTCGATCCCAATACGCATACTCTCCATACGTCCAGCAGCATTAATGCGCGGTCCGAGCACAAAACCTAAATCTTGAGCACGTATTGAAGTAGCTTCCCGACCAGCGATATCGAGTAAGGCTAAGATTCCCACTCGACACTGATGTTGCTGAATACGTTTTACACCGGCATCAACCAAAATACGGTTGTTATAATCCAAAACAGCAACATCGGCATAAGTTCCCAAAGCGACTAAATCTAAATATTGAGTCACTTTACTTGTGCTTTTACCCTGTCTATTGCGTAGACTCGCCAAATTGGCAAGTACATAAAAAGCAACGCCAACACCGGCAAGTGCCTTACTTGGAAACTCACAGCCTAATTGATTTGGATTAACAACTGCTTCTGCAAGTGGTGTTTCTTTAGTCGTTAAGTGATGATCAGTAATAATCACTTGCATGCCTAGGGCATGTGCTGCATCAACACCAGCATGGCTAGAAATTCCATTATCTACTGTAATTAATAGATCGGGTTGATAGGTGTGATGAGCAAGCTCAGCAATGGCAGGAGTAAGTCCATAGCCATATTTAAAACGGTCCGGTACCAGATAGTCGACTTGTGCTCCCATATCGCGAAGCACGAGCATCATTAAAGCAGTGCTGGTTGCGCCATCAGCATCATAGTCCCCCACAATAACTATTTTTTTCTGCTCATCGATGGCTTGATCCATTAATGCTACAGCAGCGTCCAACCCTTTGAGTTCAGGAGCCAGTAAATTCTTAAGCTTTAACTCTAGTTCTTGCTCGGATTGTACGCCCCGTCTTGCCAAAATTTCGGCAATAAACGGAGGCACGCCCTGAAACTGTTCAGGGCGTGTCAATAAAGGTCTTTGTTTAATTTGTATTTTTGTCATTTAAGGCATCAGTCGGTGCAACGTCCATTGACCGTCGATTTTTTCATAACTCAAGCGGTCATGTAAACGATTTGGTCGCCCTTGCCAGAACTCATAATAATCCGGCTGTAGACGATATCCGCCCCAGAACTCCGGCTTATCGAGTACTTCACGGCTTTGAACTTGTTGTTGCAAGTCTTGAAAACGCTGTTGTAACAACTCGCGACTTTCAATTTTGCCACTTTGGGGGGTACTGATATGAGCTGCGATCTGGCTATCACGTGGACGTTTATGATAGTAGTCTGTAGATTCCTGTTCAGGAATTTTTACAACATGCCCACCTACTCGTACCTGACGCTCTAGACTTGGCCAATAAAATAACAATTCAGCATATGGATTTTCTGCCAAATCTATACCTTTCTGGCTGTCATAGTTGGTATAGAAATCATAGCCCGCTTCTGTCGCACCGCGTAACAACACAGTTCTGACATGCGGACGACCACTAGCACTCGCAGTTGCTAATGACATTGCATACGGTTCATGCAAGTTAGCTGCTAAGGCATGATTAAACCAACCTAGAAATTGTTCGTGGGGATTGCTAGCAACTTGAGTCTCGTACAACTCGCCTTGTTCATAGCTTAAGCGCAATTCACTTAAGTCTTTAATGACATCACTCATGCCATACACCTTATGCGACTTGTGCCTGTGAACGAACTGCATTTGCTAAATGTTCAGCTAAAGTTTTCACTTCTTGCTCGTTATCACCTTCAACCATGACACGAATGACTGGCTCAGTTCCAGACTTACGAATTAAAATACGTCCACGTCCTTTGAGCTGCTCTTCAGCTTTATTAAACTCAGCAACTAATGCAGGAATAGAATATGGATCAAGCATTTGTTCCAAACGTACATTTACAAGAACTTGTGGGTACAGTTTAAAGTCGTGAACTAATTCGTGCAGCGCTTTGTTCTGCTCAACCATCACAGTTAACACTTGTAATGCTGCAATAATCGCATCGCCTGTTGTGCTCTTGTCTAAAGTCAGAATATGACCAGAAGGCTCACCACCTGTTACCCATCCATTTTCTTCTAGGGCTTGTAACACATAACGGTCACCGACTTTTGCACGGACAAAGCCAACATTTGCTTTTTCAAGTGCAACTTCAAGTGCCATGTTACTCATTACCGTACCAACAACACCTGCTGGCTTATTTTTTGCCTGAGTCGCTAAAATATATAAGATGTGGTCACCGTCAATTAAGTTACCGAACTTATCAACCATCACTACACGGTCAGCATCACCATCAAAGGCAATACCTAAGTCAGCCCCATGTTCCACAACCGCCTTTTGTAAGCTCTCTGGATGAGTTGAACCACAGTTTTCATTAATATTTAAACCATCTGGCTCATTGTATAAAGCGACAACTTTAGCGCCGAGTTCACGGAAAACCGAAGGGCCAACGCTGTAAGCAGCGCCGTGAGCACAATCCACAACAATTTTTAAATTATTTAAATCAAAATGATATGGGAAGGTAGATTTACAAAATTCGATATAACGACCATTTGCATCGGTCACACGAACACTTTTACCTAAGTTTGCAGTGTCTTCGATAAATAAATCTTTTTCTAATTCTTTATTAATTTCTTCCTGCAATGAATCTGGTAATTTTTTACCTTCACTTGAGAAGAACTTAATCCCGTTATCAAAATATGGGTTATGTGATGCAGAAATAACAATCCCTGCATGTGCATGTAAGGCACGGGTAAGATGTGCAATTGCCGGTGTCGGTAATGGTCCAAGTAAGTGAACATATACACCAGCAGCATTTAATCCCGCCTGCAAAGCAGACTCTAAAATATAACCGGATAAACGAGTATCTTTTCCTAATACAACAAGTGGTTTATTTTTCGGACTCGTTCGTTTTAATACCTTCCCTGCAGCAAAACCGAGTTTTAAAGCAAACTCTGGCGTAATCGGCATTTGCCCAAATTTTCCACGAATACCATCCGTTCCAAAATAACTCATAGCTTATCTCATTTTTACGCCACTTCAGCCGTGGCTCATTTCATATATGGCTATTCCGCCATATCTCTTTTCATCGGATTTACTTTACACCAAAAACAAAAAGCCGTCAGTGTACTGACGGCTTTCTTGATTGTTTTGGTTACCAAAATCTAACCAACACGATAGTTCGGAGCTTCTTTAGTAATCGTTACATCATGAACATGTGACTCAGACATGCCTGCTGAAGTAATTTTCACAAATTTCGCATTTTGGCGAAGATCTTCAATCACAGCTGAACCTGTATAACCCATCGATGAACGTAAACCACCCATCATTTGATGAACGATATTACCCATTGGGCCTTTATATGGAACGCGGCCTTCGATTCCTTCTGGTACTAACTTCTCAGCACCCGCTTTTGAATCTTGGAAATAACGGTCAGCAGAACCAGTTGCTCCCGCCATTGCACCTAATGAACCCATACCACGATATGCTTTGTAGTAACGACCTTGGAAAAACTCAACTTCGCCCGGCGCTTCTTCAGTACCTGCAAGTAATGAACCAACCATGATCGTACTTGCACCCGCACCGATCGCTTTAGCCATATCGCCAGAGAAGCGGATACCGCCATCTGCAATTAAAGGAATTTGATCTTTTAATGCACTAGCAACGCTGTCAATTGCAGAAATTTGTGGCATACCGATACCAGCCACAATACGTGTTGTACAGATAGAACCAGGACCAATACCCACTTTTACAGCATCTGCACCTGCATCTAATAATGCTAATGCAGCATCACCAGTTGCAATGTTGCCACCAATCACTTGTACTTGAGGGAAGTTTTGTTTCACCCAACGTACACGTTCAATTACACCAGCAGAGTGGCCATGTGCTGTATCAACAACAATGACGTCAACACCAGCTTCAACCAATGCTTCCACACGACTTGGTGTATCAGCACCTGTACCTACCGCAGCACCAACACGTAAACGACCAAGATCATCTTTACAACTGTTTGGATAACTCTCAGCTTTGCGGAAGTCAGTCACTGTAATTAAGCCTTTAAGTTCGTTGCTCTCGCCAACGACCAAGACTTTTTCAATACGGTGTTTTTGCAATAATGCTTGAATATTTTCTTTAGACTCGCCTTCACGTACAGTGACTAAACGATCTTGGCCTGTCATGATGTTGCTAACAGGTTGTTCTAAATTGGTTTCAAAACGCGTATCACGGCCTGTCACAATACCAACAACCTTGCCGTCTTTAACAACAGGTACACCACTAATGTTATTAGCAGAGGTAATTGCAATCAGTTCACGTACTGTAGTTTCAGGGCTTACAGTGATAGGGTCTTTCACCATACCCGCTTCGAATTTTTTCACACGGCGTACTTCTGCAGCTTGAGCAGCAATATCCATGTTTTTGTGCAAAATCCCGATACCACCATTTTGCGCCATTGCAATCGCCATACGTGACTCAGTCACTGTATCCATTGCAGCTGAAACTAATGGGATATTTAAATAAATGCCGCGAGTTAAACGTGTCTTTAGAGAGACATCTTTTGGGAGAACAGTAGAGTAGGCAGGAAGTAATAAGACATCATCGAAGGTTAGCGCTTCTTGAACGATGGTCAGCATAACAATCTCACTGGTAAATTCCGTGAGCTATTATAAACAAATTTCGATGCAATTTTCATATTATCTTTGCCTTTTTCAGCAATAGATATTCGCCTACTCTAAATATTTCCCACTTATTATTGTGTTAGCTTATATTTAACTCACCTGATCATAGTCGTGATCATTCTCTGAATCTGCCGGGCTAACTTGAATAAGAGGAATAAGCTGGTGCGCTAAACGAGCTTTATTACACTGCTCATCCGCAATCTGCACTTCTCTACAGGTAGAACTACGCACCGCATAGATGGAACAACCCACCTCTTTACCAATTTCACCCGTCAAAGCCTGACATCGGGGCTCAGGCTGATTAGTTCCACGCATACATGAATAGACAGGTGTCAAAGGTTCAACTAGATGTTCTTCCATTAACTCGGCCTCAGCCCAGTAAAATGAAACCCGAAAATGTGCACAACATGCCCCACAGCGTAGGCATTCATCTGGAGTCGCAACTTGAGATAACATTTTTATTCAAATTCTCGTCATCAAAAATTTTTCTGCGACGCGAAATCCTAAAAAAATTTCAAATTGGACTCAATATGTCGAATATTATTTTTTATGTTGGACAGCTAAAAATTTGTTCTGTCATTAAATCTACACCGCATGGCAATGTTTCAATCCAGTCTAAAAACTGATTAATCATCTCTTTACCAATAAATGGACTACCGTGCTGAGGGACAATCATTTCAATATCCATCTGACGAACCATGTTGCCCCATAAGCGAATGACTTTATTTGAACACATATAACGTTGATGAAAAGCTTTCATTTTCATCACATGGCTATCAAAATCTTTTAGAGGCTGACTTGCATCATCTACAATAGATGCTCCCATATCGCCCGAAAACAAAATTTTAGCCACGGGATCATAAAACTGAAAATTACCCACCGAATGTAGAAAATGCGCTGGAACGATTACAAGTTTCGATTCACCTAATTGAATCACTTGACCACGATCAGGCAGCTCAATCAGACGGTCTTCCCAATTCCCTTTCATACGCTCACTCATAAATGATGAATTTAAGTGAGGTAAAAAACGTGCCCATAATTTTGAGGCCACCACTTTAGCATCGGTATAGACTAACCAGCGGGGCATTGAGGTGATAATATCTGGATCCTGATGCGAAGCCATCACATAATCAAGATTTTTAAGGCGCGTATATTTATTAAGTTCCATTGTCAACGGAACATAGGTCAAATCACCACCCGGGTCGATCACGGCAGCACGCTCATGATCAATAATTAAAAATTGATTGGCTTGTATGCCTTCCCCTTTGACCAAACTGGTAAAACTAATACATTTGTGTACGCCATTATCAAATAATATCTGTGATGTTGTTTTTTCAAACCCCATAAAATTCCCCAAAAAAACTTTAAATATTAGATATTTTTATTTCCATAATAAAATAATGGGATTCAATAACTCATGCAATGAATTACTTTATTTTTCTCATAATATTTTAAAATTGATTTTGTTTTTCTTATTTTATAAATGAATCATAATGTTATTTAAAATTAAACTGCAATAAATTAAAATAATTCTCATTATCAAATTTACTTTTTGTGCTGTTTAGGCCTCCCATGACTCAACGCTTTGCTTTTTCAACTTCAAAAACTTTGTTAGCAGTTGCTATTTTTACTTCAATGACAACAAGTCATGCTGAAGAAACGGCAGAACAGCAAAATTCAACCAATGTGTTACCCACTATTTCTATTCAAGCACAAAAAGAAAACCCCACTTCTTATGTCGCAACAAAAGCAAATTCAGCTTTAAAATCAGATGCACCTCTATTTAAAACTGCTCAATCCGTTTCTGTCGTCACCCGTGAACAACTTGACCAAAAACAAGCAAGAACTTTAGCAGATGCACTTGAAGGTGTTGCAGGCGTAGAAGCTGGGAAACTTGGTCGCCGCGGTTGGGATGATTTCATTATCCGTGGGCAAACTTCTTCTGATTCGGTCTATGTCGATGGTTTAAGGGTAGGCCAAAATACTTATGTTGCCACCGAACTATCGGGCATGGATCAGGTACAAATTTTAAAAGGTCCTGCTTCTATTAATTTCGGTTTAGTTGCTCCAGGTGGTATGGTCAATTTAGTGACTAAAAGACCGGAAGCAGAAAGCTTTGCACGTGCTAGCATGACTTATGGTAGTTACAGCCTTAAAGAAGGAACATTCGATTTAAACTACAGCCCAAACAATAGCGAAAAAGGTGCTTTCCGTTTAAATGGACGTATCTCTGATCAAGATGATCCAACCGATTATGTTTATTTTAAAAATTTTTATATCTCGCCTTCTTATAATTTTGACCTCGGTGATAACACTGACCTCTCTGTAATCGCAAGCTATCAACACCGCGAATATATTCGTCAGCAAGGTTTACCTGTAATTGGTACATTAAAAGACAACCCTAATGGACCTATAGATCGTAGTTTATATATTGGCGATCCTAATTTCGGTAAATATGAGGCAGATGTTTATCGCACTGGTTATACGTTTAAACATACTTTTGATAATGGCTGGAACCTTAACCAGAATTTTGCCGTACAAAAAACTGAAATGGATGGCCAAGCAGTCTTTGCTCAAACTAAAAAGTTTTGGGCTGACTCAACTTACACAACAATAAATCGAGCAAATAACAGCCGTCACCAAATTATTGATAACCTAAGTTTCGCCATTGATAACCGTTTAAATAAACAATTTGATCTATATGGCATGCAACATGACGTTAATATTGGAGTTGATGCTTTTCAGGAAAAAAGTGATTACACCAATGATAAATATAATATTGGTAATTTAAATATCTATGACCCCGTTTATGGTCAAGCTGTGGAATTGACGGAAAATGTACGTAATATCAACCGTCTCAAATATCTAGGACTTTATTTACGTGACCGCATTCAGCTTAATGATCAATTACTTTTAAGCTTATCTGGTCGTCAAGACTGGGCACAAACTCAAACTAGAAGTTTGGTTAATAGCAATACGAGTAAACAATCAGATAATGCATTTACGGGCAGTGCTTCTGTCATGTATACCCTCAATGACATTGTGGCACCTTATGTGAGCTACGCTACTTCATTCACCCCAAATAGTGGTACTGATGTAAATAGCAACCCATTTAAGCCAGAAAAAGGAAAGCAGGTTGAGGTCGGGATGAAACTACAAAGTCCCGATCAACGAATTCAAGGTGCTATCGCTTGGTATGATTTAAAACGTCAGAATGTTGTAGTTAATGATTCAGTAAATCCAAATGAAAAAGTACAACGTGGTGAACAGTTAACTCGCGGTATTGAAACTGAACTTAGTGCAGTAATTTTAGAAGGTTTAAAATTAACGGCTGCATATACCTACACAATTGATGCAGAAATTAGTAAAGATGCAAATGCAAGCAATGTAGGGAAAGCGCTCGACAATATTCCTGAACACGCTTATAGCTTGTCAGCTCGTTACAAATTTGACCCTGCCTCAAAACTTGGTTGGTATATCGGCGGTGGATTCCGAGGTGAAACCTATAAAACTATGGATAAGCTAGATGTCCATATTCCAGGCTATACCGTATTTGATACAGAAGCTGGTTATAATGCTGAGCATTGGGGTGCTCAACTTGCGATCCGTAATCTATTTGATAAAGATTACTATGCGGGAGCTCTCAACGAAAATTTGGTAACTCTCGGCAATCCACGCCAAATTAACTTTACTGTGAAATTTAACTATTAAAATTACCTATAGAAAAAACGCACTCCATTCGAGTGCGTTTTTTTGGCAGCTTAAAATGCATTAGAAGAAATAATGCTGTACGAGCGTAGAAACACCTACAATGAAGAAAATAGCAGCGCCAATTTTATGAATGAGCGCAATAGACAAACGTTCAGCCAACTTATTGCCAATAAATACAGCAGGTGCATTGGCAATCATCATTCCTAAAGTTGTGCCTAACATTACCCAGAAAATGCTGTCATAACGTGCAGCTAAAGCGACTGTTGCAATTTGGGTCTTATCACCAATTTCCGCCAAGAAAAACAAAATAAAAGTTGCGCCAAAAACACCAAACTTTTGCCATTTATTAATACTCGCTGTTTCATCATCAAGCTCATCCGGAATAAGCATCCAGAACGCCATACCAATGAAACCAACCGCAAGTACCCAGACTAAGATTTCAGGGCTTAAAACCGTTGTAATCCACTGCCCAAGCACAGCAGAAATACCATGGTTAATTAAAGTTGCTAAAAGAATCGCGATTAAAATAGGGATTGGCTTACGAAAACGTGCAGATAATAAAAGTGCCAACAATTGAGTTTTATCGCCCATTTCAGCGAGGGCAACAATCGAGGTAGAAATCAGAAATTCTTGCATGTCGGTTCTCTGGCTAGCATAAATGCCTATGACCTACCCCTCCTGCTAGCCAAATATCATAAAATGATTGCAGAGTGGTAAATCAAAGGTCTTGCCAACTCAGGAACGATGAGACGTTTAAGCTATGATGACCATGTTCTGTTGAACAATTATGTTGACCATCACCTATTCACATTTGCTGTGAATAGCGGCTACTCCCCAATGAAGTATGGGCTTATTATATTCGACTAAATCTATTTTTCAAATATTCAGGCAAAAAATTTTACCCATGTCCACACGAATAAACGGGCTATTCCTAACAGCACTGCAAAACAAGCACTTATACTGATAAAACCAATATGGCTGCTACTTGTTCCAGTTTGATATTCAAGGGGTAAAATCAGAGTAGCGACAAACACTTCAATCCCCATGACAACATAAGTCATCCACTCCCAAGGGAAGTGCAAAATACTGACCCATATTCCCATCAATAAAAATACAACCAACAACAAGGGCAACATAATTTTCAGAAAACCCAACATTTACTATTTCTCCTTTACGTAATAACGAGAAATGTCTCCTCACTCTCGATAAGTCCTGCTTAATCTGTAGATTAACCTAAAATTAAGTCAAATAGACATTAAAACAAAACCCCGCCGAAGCGAGGTTTTAGTATGTTCTTTCAAAGCATTAGATTAATAAAGTACGAATATCTTTAAGAAGTTTCGTAAGTTTATTTGTAAAGCGCGCTGCATCCGCACCATTAATTACACGGTGATCATAAGACAATGACAACGGCAACATTAAGCGTGGATCAAAGTCTTTACCATTCCATACAGGCTGCATCGTTGCAGGTGAAATACCCAAAATTGCAACTTGTGGCCAGTTAACTAGTGGCGTAAATGCTGTACCGCCAATTGAGCCCAAGCTTGTGATCGTGAAGTTAGCACCTTGTAAATCTTTCGGTGTTAATTTCTTATCACGCGCTTTTTTACTCAACTCACCTAATTCAACAGCAATTTGCTTAATTGATTTTTGGTCAGGATTACGTAGTACAGGTACTGTCAAACCATCTGGAGTCGCAACCGCAATACCCATATGGATTTCATTACGGAGCAATACAGATTTCTGATCATCTGCTAAGTGACCCGCGAAATAAGGCTCTTCTTTCAACAAGTGTGCTACTACTTTTGCAATAAATGCCAAAATTGTTAGGCTCACACCTTGTTTCTTAAAGCCGTCTTTCAACTCACCACGCCAAGCTTCTAGCTCAGTAATATCCGCAAGGTCAAACTGAGTTACTTGTGGAATGTAGTTATTTAAAGACAACTGCGGTACAGAAACTTGCTGTAAACGCGTCATTGGTTTCACTTCACCGCCACCAAAAGCAGTAAAGTCAGGTAATGACGGCAATCCAGCCGGAGCAGCAGTAGCTTGAGCCACTGGTGCAGCTTGCGGCGCAGTTAAACGGCTCTTCACATAAGCAAAGATATCTTCTTTAACAACACGGCCATGCTCACCAGAAGTTTTAACTTGTGACAAGATCACACCAAGTTCACGAGCCAGCTTACGAACAGCAGGACCAGCATACACTTTAGCGTTTTCTGCTTCTTGCTCTTTCGTTAACTTATCAGTACCAGATGTAGGTGCCGCAGGTGCAGACTGAGTTGCAACAGGAGCGGCTGCTTTAGGTGCTGCTGCCTGAGGAGCTGGGGCTGCTTCTGCTTTTGCCGCTGGTGCAGCAGCAGGTGCTTGGCCTTCAGCTTCAATTGTTGCAAGCAATACACCTTGTGAAACTTGTTGGCCTGCTTGCAAGTGAATTGCTTTTACAACACCAGCAACGGTACTTGGAACTTCCACAGTTGCTTTATCTGACTCAACAACAACAAGGCTTTGGTCTACATCAACTTTATCGCCAACTTGAACCAAGATTTCAGCAACAACAGCTTTGTCTACACCCAAGTCAGGAACATTGATATCAACTGAACCAGACTGAGCTGGAACCGCTGCCACAGTTTCTTGCTTTGCAGCAACCGGTTCTGCTACCGCAGCTGGAGCTGGTGTAGTAGCAGGAGCTTCTGCTTGCGCATTAGATGCAGCTGCTGTTTTCACTTGAATAAGAACAACACCTTCTTTAACGGTATCGCCTTCTTTTACTTGAATACTTTCTACAGTACCAGCAACACTACTTGGAACTTCTACAGTCGCTTTATCTGACTCTACAACCACAATACTTTGTTCAACATCGATCTGGTCACCCACTTTAACGAGGATTTCACCAACCAATGCTTTTTCAACACCGATGTCAGGTACAGTCACTTCAACAGTTGCAGTTGATGTAGCAGCAGAAGGTTGAGCTGAAGCTTGAGTTTGTTGCGCAGGTGCTGGAGCAGCTGGCTTTTCAGCCGCAGGAGCTGGTGTTGGTTCCGGAGCTGCTTGTGCCGCACCTTCTGCTTCGATCTCAATCAAAGCAACACCTTCAGTCACATCATCACCTTGATTAATCAAGATACTTTTTACGACACCTGCTGAAGTGCTAGGCACTTCAACAGTTGCTTTATCAGACTCAAGCACAACGATACTGTCGTCAACTTCAACAC
Source organism: Acinetobacter sp. UC24323 (assembly GCF_024151445.1). NCBI lineage: Bacteria > Pseudomonadati > Pseudomonadota > Gammaproteobacteria > Moraxellales > Moraxellaceae > Acinetobacter > Acinetobacter sp. UC24323. The sequence goes on from NZ_JAHIBY010000006.1 coordinate 71,806, forward strand.
GGTCGCCAACTTTTACTAAAATTTCAGCGACGTTTGCTTTATCTACACCAATATCAGGGGTCTTAATTTGCATGCTTAGTTCCCCTCACCTGTTTGCGTTTCATTGTATTCAGCAACTGGCTGAACTTCCGGATGTGCTTGCGGCGCCCATGCAACCGGACGGTCAGTATCTAGCTCAAAGTTAGAAATTGCATCTTTCACTAAACGTGCGTCTACTTCACCTTCGTCAGCTAATTTTTTCAAGGTAGCAACAACGATGTGCGCAGCATCAACACCAAAGAAACTACGTAAGTTCGCACGTGTATCTGAACGGCCGTAACCATCTGTACCCAATGCAACAAATGGGCGACCATCTGGAAGATAAGCACGGATTTGTTCACTATAAGCACGCATATGGTCGGTCGCAGAAACTACGATACCTTCCGTACCACGTAATTGTTTAGATACCCAAGATTCTTTAACTTCTTCAGCAAGTGGGTGTAGGCGGTTGTATTCTTCACATGCCATACCATCACGTGCCAATTCATTGAAGCTTGTTACACTCCAAACGTTTGAATGGATTTGGTATTCATCACGTAAGATTTTCGCAGCTTTAATCACTTCGCGAAGGATTACACCTGAACCAAGTAACTGAACAGTTGCTTTTTCATCTTTCTCGAATAAATACATACCACGTTTAATGCCTTCTTCAACGCCTTCTGGCATTGCAGGATGCTCGTAGTTTTCATTCATTACCGTTAAGTAATAGAACACACGCTCTTGGTTCACATACATACGTTGTAAACCGTCATGTACGATGACAGCCAACTCATAACCAAAACATGGGTCATAAGATACGCAGTTTGGAATCGTGTTCGCCAAGATGTGAGAATGACCGTCTTGGTGCTGCAAGCCTTCACCGTTCAATGTTGTACGGCCAGCAGTCGCACCTAACAAGAAACCTTGAGCTTGTGCGTCACCCGCAGCCCATGCAATATCACCAATACGTTGGAAACCAAACATTGAGTAGTACATGTACATTGGAATCATTGGCAAGTTATTGGTTGAATAACTTGTCGCTAACGCAGCCCATGCACTCATCGCACCTGCTTCGTTAATCCCTTCTTGTAACATGTGACCGTCTTTTGCTTCACGGTAATGCATTAACTGCTCTTGGTCTTCCGGTGTATATTTTTGACCGTGAGCGGCATAAATACCAAGCTGACGGAACATACCCTCTAAACCAAAAGTACGTGCTTCATCCGGAACGATTGGCACTACGCGGTCTTTAATTGCTTTTTCTTTAAGTAAAGCAGCAATTAAACGAACCATCACCATAGTGGTTGATTGCTCTTTGCCCCCCGAACCTTTCAACACTGCATCAAATACAGATAAATCAGGAATCGCTAAAGATTCACTCTCACGACGACGTGCAGGTAAGTAACCACCTAACGCTTCACGACGCGCTTTCATATATTTCATTTCTGGAGAGTTTTCACTTGGGCGATAGAATGGAAGCTCTTCTAATTGCTCATCTGTGAATGGAAGGTTGAAACGGTCACGTACATATCTTAAAGAGTCGATTTGCATCTTTTTGATTTGGTGAGTTTTGTTCACCGCTTCAATTTCTTCAGACAAACCGTAACCTTTAATGGTTTTCGCCAAGATTACTGTTGGTTGACCTTTTGCTTTCATCGCTTCTGCATATGCAGCAAAAACCTTGTAAGGGTCATGACCACCACGGTTAAGATTATCGATATCTTCATCGCTTAAATCTTTTACAAGTTCCGCAGCTTCAGGGTATTTACCAAAGAATTTTTCGCGTGTATATGCGCCGCCTTTTACCTGATAGCGCTGATAGTCGCCATCAACAGCTTCTTCCATACGTGCTTTTAATGCGCCACTTGTGTCTTTAGCTAGTAATGGATCCCAATGACGCCCCCATACTACTTTAATGACACGCCAGCCTGCGCCACGGAAGATTGATTCAAGTTCTTGAATAATTTTACCGTTACCACGTACAGGACCATCTAGACGCTGTAAGTTACAGTTAACTACCCAAATTAAGTTATCAAGCTTCTCACGACCAGCAAGTGAGATCGCGCCTAAGCTTTCTGGCTCATCCATCTCGCCATCGCCGAGATATGCCCAAACTTTACGATCTTCTTCTTTGATCAAGCCACGGTTCATCAAATATTTTTGAATGTGCGCTTGATAAATCGACATGATTGGACCAAGACCCATTGATACAGTTGGGAATTGCCAATAGTCAGGCATTAAATATGGATGTGGATAGCTGGGTAAACCGTTACCGCCAACTTCACGGCGGAAATTACTTAACTGTTCTTCAGTTAAACGTCCTTCAAGGAATGAACGTGCATAAATACCAGGAGCACAGTGTCCTTGGTAATAAATCATATCTCCGCCAAAGTTATCACTGTTAGCGCGGAAGAAATGGTTAAAACCTACGTCATATAATGTTGCACTTGATGCGAAGCTCGCCAAGTGACCACCTAAATCATCACCTGTTTTATTCGCGCGAAGTACCATTGCTAAGGCATTCCAACGAATCAATGCACGAATACGGCGTTCCATATCTTGGTCGCCTGGCATTGCAGGTTGCTCTTCAACAGAAATTGTATTTAAGTAAGGTGTATTGAGACGTTGAATTGGAACATGCTTAGCAATTGCTTGTTGGTAAAGTTTTTCCAACAAGAAAGCCGCTCGCTCAGTTCCCATGTGTTGTAAAACTGAATCGAATGCATCTTGCCATTCTTGGGTTTCTTGTGCGTCGGAGTCACCGTAAAACGCCATAATTCACCTGTTCCTTGTTCTCTAATCTACTTTGTATTTTTACCACGTTTTACCCCTTTCAAGTTATTGCCACGGGTGAATGTGGGGGGGGCCTATTATTTTCTGAATGAATAGTCATTGACCGAGCAGTAAACAAAATAACAAAAAAACGCCAATAAAGGCGTTTTTTTATACAATCATTACGTTAAAAAAGGTTTAAGTTAATTTCAAATTCATAAATTTAATAACCTTGACCTTGGAGGCAATGTAATTAAGGCAACATTGCCAAGTAAGTTGATGGATTCTTACGTTGACCATCTTTAACTACTTCGTAATGTAAATGTGGACCAGTACAGCGGCCTGTACAACCAACATTAGCAATATGGTCACCAGCAGAAACCTGATCACCTACTCGAACCATTAAGCGTGAAGCATGCGCGTAACGTGTTAAATAACCATTACCATGGTTAATTTCAACATATTGGCCATAACCTGTGCCCCAGCCTGATTTAGTCACAATACCCGGGCCAGTCGCATAGATTGGCGTACCACTTGGTGCAGCCATATCTAAACCACCATGATGCTCTGCACGACCACCCATGGTACGACCACCAAAGTTAGAAGAAACACGTACTGTATCAGGAAGAGGATGAGAAACTAACCAAGAATAAGGATTTGAAGAAGAGGTTTTAAATGAGTTTTTAGCTGTCGTTGTGCCGTATTTCTTTGCCAGTGAATCATTGTTGAGTTCAACTGTTTTCTCACGTAAAGTCACTGAAACTTTTGCACTCGCCGGAAGATCTAAATCATCAGGATGAGTATATGAGCCTTGAGATAGTGTTTTTGATAACTGTTCCAATCGATCTGAATCAGTAGATTGGTTAATATTTTGATAATCTGCAAAAGCAACCGATGCTGCCGAAGCGGCAAGTGAAAACGCTAATAAAATACGACGCGTGTGCATAAAAACCTCTTGAAACTGTTCTTACTCAAGTTCCTTATGATCTCTTCCTTGATATCGGTTGAAATGAACGCTTAAGATTAGGACAAGAAACCATTTGAGAATGATCAATGTCTAAACCCGATAACGTTTTTCAACAAACCGGAAAACACATAAAAACAGGAAACCTTACGTTTCTAACAACGCAAGTCGCGCAATGGCAAAGACTTACGAAAATAATCCAACCCTTATTGCCCCAACCGGAACAATGGCAAGTCGTGTGTTATCAAAATGGCTCTTTAATTATTACTGGTGAAAATCAGGCAATGATTAGTCAACTCAGCTATTTACAGAGCCAATATGTATCTAAATTATCTCAACTTGAAGGATTAAAAGACTTACAAAGAATTCAAGTTCGCTTAAGAAATAAAACTATTCCTGTAACGACCTCATCTGAGCCTTCTAAATCCATCCCCCCGGAAACACAAGAAATGTTACGTAGTGCCGCCGACTTCGTGAGCGACCCTAAGCTTAGCCAAGCTTTACTACGTTTGGCAAGCAATAAAAAATGATGAGCTTTCTATTTCTTAATTAGAATCGTTCTTAATATGTGATAAAAATCACACTTACCAATGTTACATTATAACATAGCCAAATAAAGACAATGACTTATGTCACACTCACGTATGGAATTGGACAGTCTTTCTCGTCATCAAATGTTACAATTTCATAATTACTCGGATCGCTTTGAACATTGCGTAATAGCTGATTATTTAAGGCATGTCCTGATTTATAGCCATCAAACTTGGCAATAATTTGATGACCAAGTAAATACAAATCACCAACTGCATCTAAAATTTTGTGACGAACAAACTCATCGGCAAAGCGTAAACCTTCTTCGTTCACCACACCCGTATCATCTACGCCAATTGCATTATCTAGACTTGCTCCTAAAGCTAAATTATTTGCTTTGAGATAATCCAAGTCTTTCATAAAACCAAAAGTTCGTGCCTCACTGACCTCATACACAAACGTTTCAGTAGAAAAATCGATGGTTGCAGACTGATACTCTTTGGCAAATGCAGGATGATCAAAATCAATCGTAAAGTTAAGCTGAAAGCCATTATGCGGGCTGAATATTGCTTTTTTATCATCAATTAAAGCCTCAACTGGCTTTAATATTTTTATAAATTTCTTAGGAGCATCTTGTTCACGCAGGCCACCTTGCATGAGCAAATAAATAAATGGACCAGCACTACCATCCATAATTGGAACTTCAGAAGCAGACACTTCCACAATTAAGTTATCGATTCCTAAACCTGCAATCGCACTCATCACATGTTCGATTGTCCCGACTTTAATATCGCCAGTAACAAGATTTGAACACATAAATGCTTCTTGAATCAGCAATGCATTAGCAGGAATATCGACAGGTGGATCCAAATCGATACGGCGAAATACAATACCTCCATCCACGGTATGTGGAATGAAATTGATCATCACTTTTTGACCGCTATGAAGACCTATTCCACTCGCTTTTACCACACGATTGAGAGTACGCTGTTTCACCATGCTTTGTAACTTCTTTTTTAAAACCGCTATACGTTAGCATATTTAGTCATTGATCAAAAATAAAAAAAGGCAGTGTTTATACACTGCCTTTCAATAGATTGTACGCTAAATTACTTACGTTGCTGATTTTTCAAGTAATCTTGAATACTCATTGGCGAAGAACGCGGTGTTGAACTTGGCGCATTATTCACGTCATTTTCAGCATTTTGGCGTTTATTAATTGCAGGAACGTCATCTTCATCTACAGATTGTGCAGATTGAGTTGATGTATGGCTAACTGTATTACGCTTTCTTGGCTCTGCATCAGCTGCATTACGTGTTAAACCAGTTGCAATCACAGTTACGCGTAATTCATCACGCGCATCTGGGTCAAATACTGTACCGTAGAAGATTTCACCTTCATCGAGGTCAACAATCTGGTTAACAACGTCAGTAATGATTTCTGTTTCACGTAATGTGATGTCATCGCCACCAGTAATGTTAATTAATACGCCTTTCGCATTAATAATATTCACATTATCAAGCAATGGGCTACGGATAGCTTGTTCAGCTGCTTGACGCGCACGGTCTTCACCACGGCCCAAACCAGCACCCATCATTGCGTAACCACGAGTACTCATTGCAGTTTTCAAGTCCGCGAAGTCAAGGTTAATGTGACCACGGTTAACTACAAGGTCAAAGATACTACGTACAGCGTTTAACAATACGTCATCTGCCTTCTTATAGGCATCTTTCATTGAAATATCACCATAAACGCTTAATAAACGTTGGTTAGGAATAATAATCAATGAATCAACATGAGCTTCAAGCGCTTCAATACCACGCTCAGCAGACTTTTGACGACGACGGCCTTCAAAGTTAAATGGAGTTGTTACAACACCAACAGTCAAAATCCCCATTTCTTTAGCAACTTCGGCAACAACCGGAGCTGCACCAGTACCTGTACCACCACCCATACCAGCGGTTACAAACACCATGTCAGTCCCTTCAAGGTGCTGACGAATAATTTCACGGCTTTCTTCTGCTGCTACCTGGCCTACTTCAGGGTTAGCACCTGCACCTAGACCGCGTGTACTTTGCTCACCTAACTGAATTTTGAAAGGGGCATTCATACAGTCAAGTGCTTGTTTATCTGTATTAGCACAAACGAATTTAACACCCTGAATATCAGACTGTACCATGTGCTGAACGGCATTACCGCCACCGCCACCTACACCAAATACAGTGAAACGGGCTTGACCGTTGCCATCGTTTAGTTCATCTTCTATAAATTCAAATGAGGCCATGACCTTTAGGGTTCCTAATACATTATGGCAGTCACTTCAGCCCGTATACTGCCTTGATTTTCAAAAATAACTAATTTTAAGAATGCTGTGCAATACCAACCTTGTCAAGTACAGTGGTTTTCTCTTACAACTTCCTAACAATTCTACCAATAAATACATACATCCTAAAAAATGGCTTTAAGTTTGCTATTAAAAGCATTCCAGCCATTCACCATTCGTTCCCATACCGAACGGTCATTTCCCTCTTCAGGCTCCTCAACAGCTTCTTGTAATTCACTTTGGCTAAACATAAGTAAACCAGCTGCTGTTGCATACATTGAGCGGCGTAATGCAGCTTGATGCTGATCATCAGCATACACCTGTAATGGCGGATTACCTAGATGGGCAGACACACCTAACATACGACGCGCCAAACTTACCATACCTTCAATCTGGCAAGCATCACCAGTCAATACAACACCATGATATAGACCATGGATTGCACCGCTTTGTTCGAGTTCTTCGCGAATCTGGCTGAAAATCTCTTCATAACGAGCAATAATAATTTCCGCTAACTCAATTCGGCTAATCGTTTGCGGACCATCAATACCCTGTACTTGAATCATATGGTCAGGCTTAACAGCACTTAGATCAACGCAGCCATGCAGAATCTTAATACGTTCAGCTTCTTCAGTGGTTGTTTGTAACACGGCAGCAATATCACGTGTCACATGCTCACCTCCACGCTGTAAGGTGCGTGCTAAAGCCAAACGGCCATCTAAATAAACTGCTAGATTGGTAATACCTGCACCAATATCGACAAGACAGACACCATATTCTTTTTCATCTTTAAGCAAACTTGCCTCAGCCGTAGCCAAGCAAGAAACCACCATTTTCTCAACTCCAATGTTCGCGCCTTTCATGGCACGATCAAGGTTTTGCATAGTGGCAATCGGCATCATCATAAGCTGATAATGACCAGTCATGCTGTGAGCGGTCATATTGATTGGGTTTTGAACCCATTCAGATGAGTCGCCTAATTCAAATCCTAATGGGACTGCACTCGCTAGATAATAGTCAGAAGTCACATGGCTTGCTTTTGCCAACTCTAATGCACGTACAACTTCATTGGTTGTAATCACATGTGCCGGGTTAGCAACAGGTGTGCGTCCAGAAGCATAGAAACTTTGTAGCTCGGTACTCGGAATAGATACCCACGCACTATGAATGCGACATTCGGCCATATTTTCCGCTTCAGCAACAGCGTTTTTAATCGCAGCAATGACTTTATCGAGACTTACAATTTTTCCTTTGTTCATGCCTCGATTGCGAGCAGTTGCCATACCGATAACCTGAATGTTATCCGGCGCATGAATTTTTCCAATCAAAACTGAAACTTTATGCGTCCCAATGTCAATCGCAACAACTGAGGGAACAGCTTCACTCATCACTCATACCATTTCTTTGTTGTCTAATACCAGGCAAATTGCCTATTTTAAAGCCACGTATTATGGCTTTGCTTTTGTACCACCTGCAATGCTTGTGTCATCACTCGTTACAACAAACTGACCATTCACGATTTTAGGTGGGGTTGCATTCTTCCATTGAATAGATAATCCATTACGATATCGCAAATCAATGGCTGAGATTTTCGTCCACACAGGTTTTAGGTCAGATTGTGCCAAGTGACTTAAACGTTGCAATTTATTCATTGTTTGATCTTGGTCAACAATAATTCGTAAACCAGAGTCAAACTGCATAAACCAAGTCATTCGCTCTGTTAGATATAACTCTTTTAAACGCAAATTAACAGGATGGAATAACTGATTAATTTCATTATAGCGTCGCATCATCATTTTAGACTGACTCACCGGACCGTGTAGTAACGGAAGCTCAGGATGAAGTCTCGGCTCTGCTTCACTAAATACATCGCCACCATCGCTCAATAAGCGACCTGTTCCCCAACGGGCGATAGCATGTCGAGGCATAACACGAACGCGAATACCATTGGGCCAGGCACGAGATACGACGACTCGGTCTACCCATGAAATTTCTAATGCTTTATCACGAATCTGCTCTAAATCAGATGTAAAGTAGTTATCTTTTACAATCGGCTGCACATATCGCATCACTTGCTGAGTCTCAACTGGAGTCGTTGAACCTACAACTTCAAGTTTTGCAACAGTTGCATCAGTAATAACTTTATATAGTCCGTAAATTCCGACCGCCAAGACTAAAAAGGCAATAACCAGCAACACCCATCCGCCGGCATTGGCAAGTTTTTGCTTGCGCGTAGGCGGTTTTTCATGAATGGAGGTAATTGCCGCACGTTTACGGCGCATGGATGCCGGAAGTTGTGCCATATTTAAGCCGTACCTTCCAATGTTTGCTCAAGAATTGCAACACACAATTCATCAAAGCTATAACCTACTGCTTTAGCAGCCTTTGGTACAAGCGAATGACTGGTCATGCCTGGCACAGTATTTACTTCTAAAAGCCAGAAATTACCTTGCTCATCCTGCATTGCATCAATACGTCCCCAGCCTTCTGCACCTACGGCTTGGAAAGCGCGTAAACATAGAGCTTGTAGTTTTTTCTCTTCAGTTTCGCTAAGACCACAAGGAATGCCATACTCAACATCATTACGTTGATATTTTGCTTCATAGTCATAGAAAGCAACATCTGCTGGTGGCTGCAAACGAATAACTGGTAGAGGCTGACCATTTAAGAATGAAATCGTAAATTCGCGTCCTGTAATCCACTTTTCTGCCATAACTACAGCATCGTGCTGAGTTGCCTTTTCAATTGCTGCCGCAAAATCTTCAGCTTTCTCAACCTTACTCATGCCTACACTTGAACCTTCATGTACAGGCTTGATAATGACAGGCAACCCCAATTCAGCAATCACTGAATCCAAGTCAGTTTCTTTAGTAATAATGCGATACGGTGCGGTTGGTAAATCACTACCTTGCCAGATTTGCTTGGTTTTGACTTTATCCATACCAATGGCAGAACCTTGTACACCCGTTCCTGTATAAGGGATGTTCAACCACTCAAGCACACCTTGGATTTGACCGTCTTCGCCACCACGACCATGCAATACAATAAATGCACGGTCATAGTTTACAAGTTCAGTCACGCTACGGTCTTGCGGATCAAATGCCTCAGCCTGAACACCTGAACGTAACAAGGCGTCCAAAACTGCCTGACCACTATCTAAAGACACAGCACGCTCAGCCGATTTCCCACCAAGTAACACGGCAACTTTGCCGAATTTTGTAGCATTTGACACGTTTAAATCCTTAACCCGATAATTCAATACTTTTTGTTTATTTCACATACAAATGGTGCTGTGCAAGTTCTACTGAAATTGCTCCCACGTTACCTGCACCTTGCGTTAATAACAAGTCATTTGGTTGTAACACATTTTGCATGATGTTTTGCAAATTACCTTCAACCGGATCAATCAAAATCGGTTCAACCTGACCACGCAAGCGAATACTACGCGCCAAAGTACGGCTATCTGCACCAACAATTGGTTTTTCCCCAGCCGGATAAACTTCTAGTAATAATAATTGGTCGACTTGAGATAAAACTTCAATAAAGTCATCAAAACAATCACGAGTACGAGAGTAACGGTGTGGTTGGAAAAGCATAACTAAACGACGATCAGGATGGCTCTGACGAGCAGCTTTAATCGTAGCTTCCACTTCTTTAGGATGGTGTCCATAGTCATCGACTAATTTTACATTCCCTTCACCAAGTTCAAATTCACCTTGTACTTGGAAGCGACGTCCAACACCACTAAAACCTTTTAATGCACGGCTAATTGCTTCATCCGAAACGCCTTCATCAGTTGCAACACCAATTGCAGCCAAAGCATTTAAAACGTTATGTAAACCCGGTTGATTAATGGTTAGACGTAACGGCTCACGTCCTTTACGTAATACCGTAAAGTGCGAACGCATACCATCTTGCTCTACATCAATCGCACGGATGTCATTATCTTCATTAAAACCATAAGTAATAACCGGACGGCCTACACGTGGCAAAATCTCGCGGATGTTCGCATCATCACCACAAACCACAGCCAAGCCGTAGAATGGTAAGTTATGAAGGAACTGTACGAAGGTATCTTTTAATTTATCGAAACTGCCTTCATAGGTATCCATATGGTCAGCATCGATATTGGTTACAATCGCTGCCATTGGCTGTAAATAAAGGAAAGATGCGTCCGATTCGTCAGCTTCAGCAACAATAAAGCGGCTTTCACCAAGCGCTGCATTTACGCCTGTACTGTTAAGTAAACCACCGATCACATAAGTTGGGTCGAGGTTTTCTTCCGCCAACATTGTTGTTAATAAACTGGTGGTTGTAGTTTTACCATGTGTACCTGCCACAGCAATACCATGACGGTAACGCATAAGTTCACCGAGCATTTCTGCACGACGTACAATCGGAATACGTTGTTCAATGGCAGCTTTAACTTCCGGATTTTCCGGGTCAATTGCTGTTGACACGACAAGCACATTTGCATTTTTAATATTTTCTGCTTCGTGTCCGATATAGACCTTAATGCCATTTTCTTCTAATTGTTGTGTGGTTTTTGAGGCCTTAATATCTGAACCGGAAATTTTATATCCTTGGTTAGCTAACACCTCAGCAATACCACACATACCTGCACCGCCAATTCCCACAAAATGAATGTGTTTGATACGGCGCATTTCAGGCACTTTAATCAGTTTTTTTGCTTGGTTCGCAGCTGTTGTTGGAGACATAGTAAATCCGATTACATTTTTTGGATAAGATCAACCACATGCTGAGTTGCATTTGGTTGGGCATGTTGACGCGCTTTCACTGCCATTTCTGTAAGTAATTGGCGATTCATCAGCGTAGTAAACAATTGATTTAAAACTTCTGGTGTCATAGTCGATTGCTGGCAAATTTTTGCAGCACCGACATCAGCCAGAAATTTGGCATTTGCAGTTTGGTGGTCATCCACCGCAATAGGAAGCGGTACAAAAACTGCTGCAACACCAGCTGTTGCTACTTCTGTCACAGTTAAAGCGCCAGCACGGCAAATAATCAGGTCTGCTTCGCTATAAGCTTTCGCCATATCTTCAATAAACGGCAAAACCTGTACGGTCAAATTTGCTGGCGCATCTGCGTACAAAGCTTGAGTTGCTTCAACCTGTTGCTGACCACATTGATGGAAAATATTCAGTGGAACTTCAAGTTGTTTTAATGCCGGAGGTAAGCGTTCATTCAGTGCTTTTGCACCTAAAGATCCGCCCACAATTAAAATATTTAACGGCTTACCCGCTTGCTCGCGTTCATCATAGCGCCACTTTGGACTTAAGATATCAGTGATTTCACGACGTACCGGATTGCCGGTTGTTACTACTTTTTCGCTAGCAGGAAATGTATTTGGAAACGCTTCACATACCACTTTAGCAACACGGGATAACTGTGCATTGGTAAATCCTGCAACCGCATTTTGCTCATGGATGAGAACAGGAATACCTAATAAACGCGCTGCTAGCCCACCCGGGCCTGCCACATATCCCCCAAAGCCTGCAACAGCATCCACTTTAAGCTGTTTCATATAGCGCATTGCACTAAAAGTTGCTTTTAAAATTTTAAAAGGTGCAGCAAGTTTACGGATCACTCCGTTTCCACGCACACCTTGAATATCAATTTGATAAATTGGAATATTTTGATCTTTTAATAAACGATTTTCCATACCTGTTGGCGTGGCTAACCATGAAACTTGACAACCTTGTTGTTGAAGTTGTTTGGCTACGGCGAGGGCTGGAAAAACATGTCCACCAGTACCGGCAGCCATCATCATGACATGTTTAGGTTTGCTTTGCTGTGAATCGGTCACGGTCTAATTCTTCAACTCAAAAAACAATGGAAATTGTCATCTATTTTTGTAGCCGTTTATTTTAATCCTAAAGCTTCATTAACGAAAAGCGAATTTCACTCGTTTATAACAGAAAGATGTGCTTTTTTGAAAATATGCCTACAAAGCGCTAGCGTATTTCATATTGTGATTTTATTAATTCATATATTTTCGGGTGATTTCCAATAATAAGCTTAGGAAACCACCCGAACTAGACCCTTATGCTGGACGACCGGCTTCTAATACATCAAATAGGTCATCGGCAATTGATGTACCAAATTGCGCATCAATTTCACGAATACAGGTTGGACTTGTCACATTAATTTCAGTGACATAATTCCCAATTACATCAAGACCTACAAATACCAAACCTTTTTCACGTAAGAAAGGACCAACTTTAGCAGCAATGAGTTTGTCATTTTCTGTGAGTGGACGCGCTTGACCTAAGCCACCAGCTGCCAAGTTACCGCGTACTTCACCATTTTGCGGAATACGTGCCAGACAGTAAGGAATAGGCTCGCCATTTACCATTAAAATTCGTTTATCCCCTTCTACAATTTCAGGAATATAACGCTGAGCCATAATTGGGCGGGTGCCTAATTCTGTAAGCATTTCTAAGGTAGAACCAATATTTACACCGTCTTGGTATAAACGGAAAATACCCATACCACCCATACCATCAAGTGGCTTAACGATCACATCACCGTGCTCGGTAATAAATTCGCGAATCAAGCTCTGCTGCGATGTTACTAGTGTCGGCACCTGTAATTCAGGAAATTGCGTAGCAAACAATTTTTCATTGCAGTCACGCAGTGATTGAGGCTTATTAATAATCCATGAACCTTCACGCTCAGCTTGTTCGAGCACGTAAGTTGTGTAGACAAAGTTCATGTCAAAAGGCGGATCTTTACGCATGAGTACAACATCATAAGCCGCGATTGATTCTTTTTTCTTTTCGCCTAACTCATAATAATGGTTGTAATCTTCGAAAACTTTTAACGGAGAGATGAGACCGTAAGCCTTACCTTGATCGATATATAAATCTTGTTGTAATGCATAACCTAACTCATGTCCACGACGGCTCGCCGCCCACAACATTGCCATGGTTGAATCCTTTTTCAGATTTACGGTTTCAATCGGATCCATGACGACAAGTACACGCATGCTCAAGCTCTTCTTAAAATTTAAATTAGCATGAGTATAGCTGAGATTTTTCACTCGTTTTTCTTAATTTTAGTAAAACCTTATCCGTTATTTCTTTATCTTGAATTAAGGTAAATTCAGTTAAACTACTCCCATAAAATATTATTTTTAAAGGCTAAAGATGAAACTTTATCGCTATTTAACCGGACCTGATGACTCTGCTTTTTGTGCACGAGTGACTAAAGCACTTAATCATGGTTGGGAGCTCTATGAAGCACCTACTATGACTTTTAATGGCTCTCAAGTCATTGTAGGCCAAGCGATTTGCAAAACAATTGACGAAAATTATGATCCAGAAATGGATATTTTAGATGTTCTCAAAAATAACACGTAATTCCAGAAGGGTGCTTTTAATCGATGAAAAGCCCCCTTTAAAACCCAATTAACAAGAAAAACTAATGAGTCAACTCATACAATTCGTTTAATTTGCTAATTAACTTATTAAAAATCAGTTATTAAAAAATAAATATGTCATTTTTTAAGATAATAGTTCTTTTATTCTAAATAATTAAATGATTATAATTATCATTTATACTTTTATTTTTGTTAATTGATTTTATTTTTATGTTAAGAATTTCTATACCATCTCCCCAAATGAAGCGTCTTTTCCCGCTCAGCTTACTCAGTTTAATGATTTTAAATATTCAAGGTGCTAACGCCGAGGAATTGATTGGCTCCTCATCAAAAGCCGCAGCCAGCATGCCAACCATAAAAATCGAGGCCATGAGTGAGCTCGACCCGATTAAAAGCTATATCGATTATGACAAAGCCAATGTCACTCGTAATGGTTTAGATAAAAAAGATATCCCTCAAACCGTTGATACCATTGATGTCCAGAAATATAAAATTTATGGATCGAATGACTTAAGCGTCATGCTGCAAGGTACACCAGGGGTATCAACCAGTTACGATATGCGTGGTGATGGGATCACGATTCGTGGTTTTGGTGCTGATACAGGTGATATTTACCGTGATGGCATACGTGAAAGCGGACAAGTACGCCGTAGTACAGCCAATATCGAACGTATAGAAATTTTAAAAGGCCCCGCTTCGGTTTTATATGGCCGTAGTGCTGGCGGCGGGGTTGTAAATATGGTGAGTAAATTCGCCAATTTTGACTCTAAAAGTTCAGTTGGCGCATATGCGGGTTCATACGATAACTACGGAACAACCGCTGACATCAACCAAGTACTTAATGACAATTTAGCAGTGCGTTTGACTGGAGAATATGGCGAGGCAGGCAGCTTCCGCTCTGGTATTGAAAATAAGATTGAGATGTTTTCCCCAAGCTTTACCTATAAAAATGACGATGGAAAGCTGACTTGGACCACACAATATACCTATGACAAATTAGGTCGAGTTCCTGACCGTGGACCAACACGTGACAACTTGCCTGCGGGAACTTCAATTAAAATGGGATTTGCCCAAGACGGCGATTATGTTGATGATATTTTGCAAGTCGTTCGCTCCGATGTGAATTATGAATATGCGCCTGATTGGAACTTCCACTGGGCGGCAAGTTACCGACAAGCAGAACAGAACTTTGACCACTTTTATTTTGGAAATTATTGTGGTTTAGATGGAAAAAACTCAAAGAATGAGGCTTGTACAAAAAAAGGTTACATCGACCAAATTTACTACTGGCAACAAACCAGCAATAAGACCACCACCAATACATTTGATATTAAAGGAAAGTTCAAGACAGGCCAGCTTGAACACCAAATTATGGTTGGTACAGACTGGACTTATGAACAACGAGAACCACGTCTAGCCAATAAAACTCAAAATGGATCGGCCATTTATGGTTACGTTAATCCAATCACTGGTGAACGAGAGTACAGTCGTGGCAATGGCCCATTAAAGATTAGTCAGCATAACTATAATGAAGGCACAACTTACGGCGTATTTATTCAAGATTTAATTGGTCTAAATGACCAACTTAAACTTATGATGGGACTCCGCTACGATTACTTCGACTTTTCAACTACTAACAAAATTAAGAATGAACATCGTAATGTAAAAGACAGTACTTTTAGCCCAAATGTTGGCTTGGTATGGCAACCAGTTCCTGAACATAGCTTTTATACGTCTTACTCTAAAAGCTTCGCACCATTTGGTGGACAAATGGGTGTCAACCAAGTTACTGGAAGTACCGATGTCGCGAAAATGGATAAAGAGCCTCAATATAACGAGCAATATGAAGTTGGGGTAAAAAGTGAATGGTTCGATAATCGTTTAAATACTCAATTTTCTGTCTTTGATATCCGTAAAAATAATATTCGCTATAAACCAAACCCTGACAGTAAACCAGAGGTTTGGGCAACTGCTGGTCAACATCAATCTCGTGGTCTCGAATTTAGTTTTATTGGCCGTGTACTTGATAATGTCTTTGTTCGCGGTGGGTATGGCTATACCGATGCCAAAGTTAAAGAAGATAATCAAAACCCTGAGCGAGAAGGCAATTATTTAGCCAACACTTCTAAAAATACGGGTAATTTATTTGTTCGCTATTTACCAACTGAACAGTGGTATACCGAAGTGGGCGTGACCTATGTCGGGTCTTATTATCCAAATATTAATAATCAGGTAAAAATGGAAGGCTTTAACCGTGTCGATGCGGCGATTGGGTATAGTGCAGAGCCGTGGAATGTCACACTTGCGGTGAACAATTTAACCAATAAAGAGTACTGGCGTTCAGACAGCATGCCAGGCACACCACGTAATGTGTTATTGCGTTTGAATTATCAGTTTTAAGTAAATATTAAAAAGGCATACCCCTATTTTAGAGGTATGCCTTTTTATTAGATAGTATACATTTTAGAATCTTAAGGCTGACGGAGTCCATAAAGGTCAATTTTCCAAAGAAGATTTTGGGTTGTAGCAACAAAGAGGATTGATTCAACTACTGCCAGACCAGCAGAATAGTTACAGTGATGGATATAGGCCCATGCACTACTTTCACAAATAAAGTCATTGTTTGAACGTAACAAGCGATTATCTGTAGTTGAAGCGAAGAGAATATCTCCATAAGCAGCCATTGCATTAACAGTAGCATCCTGCGTGAATGTCGTCATTGCTACCCATGACGGAGTTGTTCTCGTTGCTGGCGCCCTCCATAATGCTCCCAGACTATCAACTGCATAAAGCATTCCGCCCGTAGCAGCTAACGCCTTGGTTCCACCAGTCGGGCCAGTCCCCATTGAAGCCCAAGGCTGCCCCCCCTCTGAAGCAGGCTTCCACCAAAGTTGATTATCGGATGTAACACAATAAAGTGTATCTCCAAGAGCTGTCATTGCAACGACATTATACGCATGACTAACATCACGCCAAGCTACATCTGCACCAATAGGGTACCGCTGTAAAAGTCTATTTTGTGTTGTTGCCATGAAAATTTTGCCTTGCAATGCGGTGAGCGCACAGCAATCATTTGCATATCCAATATTCTCCCAATCCCATGTTATACGCTGTTTAAGACGGGAAAATACATTACGTGTGATAGTAGTCACAACGGCATCACTACCCAAAACATATATCCAGTCCGTTGTTGCAGCATTAAAAACTGTACCGTTATGAGAAAATATACCCATTGTCGCGCGCCCTGGTTTACCAGTCCATGAACCAAGCTCTGCTGAGGCAAGCACAGTCATAGTCAGTGGTGTATTTTCATCTCCAGTAACACGTGGGTAACCCTCCTCCTCATCTACATAAGCTGCAGCATCAGTCTCATAGGTCATAAAAGCTGATGTTGTAGTTGTGGATAAAACTCCGTTGAACACCCAATGTTCTGGAAACCGGATTGTATATGCTGTCGCTGTTCCACCATAAGCACCTTCAGTGAAACCAGTCCCAAGAAATGAATTCTGGGGTCGGTTCAATGGTGGTTCTGCCCATGCTACAGTCGTATCATAAGCATTTTGATTCGGGTCACTACCAGCAAATTTATAAAAAACAACCATGCGGTTCCCTTGTTCTAACCTTACAGCTCGGTAGCATGTGTTACCAGAAAGTATGATCAGGTTACCACCGTTAGCAATAAACTGCTCCGTTTGGTCTCGCATTGCTCTTGTCCAGTACTCATCATGTCCTGCAATGATCAAACACTCATAGTTCGTGAGTAGATTTGAAATACTATGGAGGTCCACACTTGAGCAATATTCAATTGCTATTCCTTCAGTTTCAAGCCAGTGAATGAGAATAGACTCAGGCCCATTACTTGCTGGTGTACCACCAGATCGATTAAATGAAACTTTATTCGCACGAGCTCCTCCCACACTATTAAAATCATATAAACTTTTGCCACCTGCCGCATTATAGGCGGTCGGTGTCAGAAAAGAGACTTGTAAAAGCACCTTAGAAACGGCCGCCGGAATGACTGGCCGAATCACAAAAGTAAGCACATCTTGAGACATATAGGCAAGTCTGTATAACCCAGAAGGCCAATTTGAAGGGATATTAAATGTTGTTGAAACTGGCCAACCAAATCCTTCCCATGGGTTGGTAGTCGGAAGTGATCGGGTAAAAAGAGTTGTAGTAATTGTTGATGATACTGAGGTTGTTCCTATACGCTCTATGGTTAAATTCATTACCCCAGGTACATCAGTACTGAGATAAAAACTAATTGAACTTCCAGGTAAGACGGAAGTTGCTGATGAATATCCAAAAACTGCCATGTTTCCACCTCTTATCCTTATGAAATGAAAAACTGGAAAATTTCTTACATCTTTTAACGCTTTTATCTATAAATGAGCTCATTTCTAGCATTCGTCAAGATCAATAACTTAGGTAAAATTTTTAAAATTAAAAATTATTAAATTTATTATTCATCAGCAATTTAATATATTTTATCAAAAAGAAAAAAATATAGTTTCTAAAGAGTATTTTAAGTTTTAAATATAATTATTGATTTCACATGAATTTTAAAATAAAAACAAAACCAAAAATAAAAATAAAAAATATTATTTAGTAAAAAAATCAAAGTATTATTTAGTAATTTATAATATTTACAATAAGAAAGAATATTTTATATAATTTTTAACTCTATTTTTTATATATCCTTTAAGAAAAATTAATAATGAAAAAGGAAGCTTTGTGCTTCCTTTTAAATTGTTAAAAATTAAATTCCGTACTTTTCACGATACGCTCGCATATCGGCTAAAGCTTCTTTTTCGTCTTTTCCATCTAAATAATCCATTAAATCTTTCATGGTAATCAGTGCGTGCACAGGGATTTCTAATTCTTTTTGAACTTCTTGAATTGCAGAAAGTTCACCTTGCCCACGTTCTTGACGATCTAGCGCAACCAACACACCCGCAATAGTTGCACCGGCATTTTTCAAAATCGTTACCACTTCGCGAATCGCTGTGCCTGCGGTAATCACGTCATCAATGATCCAGACTTTTTTACCTTCAACCGCAGCACCGACTAAAACACCGCCTTCACCATGATCTTTTGCTTCTTTACGGTTAAAGCCCCATGGCACGCTCTTGTTATGTGTTTGCGATAAAGCAACAGCAGTCGCAGCTACAAATGGAATACCTTTGTAAGCCGGTCCAAAAATCACATCAACATTTTCACATTGTGTTAATTTATCGGCATAGCCTTGTGCTAAAAGAGATAAAGCTTCACCATCGTTGAGTAGGCCTGCATTAAAAAAATAAGGACTCACGCGTCCAGATTTTAAAGTAAACTCACCAAATTTAAGCACACCGCGTGATAATGCGAGTTCGATAAATGCTTGCGGGTGAAATGACACAGGCGTTGTCATGAGGTGCTCCAAATTCACAATTGAGGTTAAATTTTCGCATGATACCAAAGGATCAGTATCCAAGTGATGTAAAAATTCTTCGAGTCGTTTCCATTAACGTAAATGGCTTACGTTCTTCAGTGACGAAAGGCTTACTTGAATGGTTAGAACAATCAGATGCCGATGTCGTATGCATGCAGGAAAGCCGCATTACCCATGAACAATGGACTGAGAAATTTAGACCCAAGGGATGGCATACCCATCTCTTTCCAGCAGAGCGTGCAGGCTACGCAGGTACTGCAATTTATAGCCGCTTACCCTTTGTCTCTATTAAAGATGGTTTAGGGTTTGAATTGGCCGATAGTCAAGGCCGCTTCATTTCTGCCGAATTCGATTTAGGTTTGTCACATCCCGTACATATTGCATCATTATACTTACCTTCAGGCTCAAGTGGTGAAGAAGCGCAAGCACGTAAAGATTTATTTTTAGGTGAATACGCCAAAATCTTGAAACAATGGCGTGATGAGAATAAGTCCATCATTATTTGTGGCGATTACAACATCGTTCATAAACGAATTGATATTAAAAACTGGTCTGGCAACCAAAAGTCGTCTGGCTGTTTACCACATGAGCGTGCATGGCTTGATCATATTTATGATGAACTTGGTTATGTAGATACTTTCCGTGTTGTAAGAACAGAAGCGGAATTGTATTCATGGTGGTCAAATCGCGGACAAGCGCGTGCGAAAAATGTAGGTTGGCGTATTGACTACCACGCATGTTCACCAGACTGGAAAGCACGCACTGTAAATGCATGGGTCTATAAAGATCAATGGTTTAGTGACCATGCTCCAGTTATTATCGACTATAAAATTCAAGAATAAGTGAACACATGTTCACTTACATTGTCGTTTTTACTTACAACACATGTCGCTTTTGAGTATTTTTCTTACACATGTTTAACGGCATTATAGCCCCACGGCACAGGGAAGCAGTCAGGATGACGCAAAAGGATAGGACGCCGTAGGAAGATAAAATAAACTTAAGATAAGTTTATTTGCAAGGATGTGACAATGGACGTTGAAATGAGACCCGCATGATCAGGATGATTAAATGCGGGTTTTCTCTTTTCTATCTCTTATTTTTTGCGCTACGTTCTTTTAGTTTTTTAATTTATTCTTATTAAGCTCATTATTACCTTGTCTTATGACAATAACATGACATTCTTTATTGTTTTAATCATTATTTTTCATTTGTTTTAAAAGTATCTGTATAAAGTAGTGCTCAAATGCATTTTGGGTTAGGCTGTGTGTTCTTTCTTTTTGACATGGTCCGATAAAATGTTAAAAATTTATGGTATTAAAAACTGTAACTCGATGAAAAAAGCATTTGATGCTTTACAAGCAAAAGGTTTGAGCTACGAATTTCACGATTATAAAAAACAAGGGATCGATGCCGATACTCTAAAAATCTGGTTAAAAGAAATTGGACAAGATACGGTGCTCAACAAGAAAGGTACGACGTGGAAAAAACTATCTGAAGAAGAACAAACGCGTGCTTTAAGCAGTGAAGATCATCTTATTGAAGCGCTAATTGCTCAGCCAAGCTTAATCAAGCGACCAGTTCTACAGACCTCTAAAGGGTTTCTTGTGGGCTTTGATGAAACGGCCTATCAAAACTTAAGTGCATAAAAAAACGAGCCCAATGGCTCGTTTTTTTATTTAGGCTTTTAGTTCGCACGAATCCAAGTTTGGTTACGGCCCAATGCTGAAACGCCAATATAACCACGTAATTTAAGCTTCTTACCGCCCTCAGCCAACTCACCTTTTAATTTGTAAGTTTTGCCAGATTTCGGGTCTAAAATTGTACCGTTTTCATAACTGTTGCCACCTACATTTTTTAGATTATGTACAATGGTCACACCTTTAAGCGGTTTGTTTTTATACGGACCTTCACATTTTGTACAAGCGTTTTCTTCACCTGGTGTCAAAATGTTTTGAATGGTTGCAGTTAAGGTTCCATCCTTCTGTTCCGTAAACTTTACTACGGCTTTGGGCTTATTGGTTTGGTCATCAATCGTTTTCCATACCGTTCCGTTTAGTGGGTCAGCCGCATTGGCAAATGCAGCCATACCAACAAGTCCTAAAGCTAAAGCAATCTTTTTCATTTTTGTAATATCCTTGGGTCTTCCAAGACTTCAGTATTCAAAACTCGCAACGATATTGCAATTTTTGAATGTGACTGTTTCGTGTAACCTTGTAACCTTGAAAAATAAAATTTATAGGGAAACAAGTAATTAACATAAGCGGATACTATATGAATATACCTAATGTTTTAAAATATTATTTCACAGAAACATTTCTTAAAACAGCAATTCGCAAACCAAGTCAGTTGAATTTACCTCCAACTGCTCTGCGCCCTATGCTTGAACAACTTTGCCGAGCATTTCCAAAACAAAAAAATGTAACTGTTCGACCAATCCGACTTGCTGGCATTAAGGGTGAGGAAATTAAAGCTCAAGATTCAGCGACCCAGCTTATTTTTCATATTCACGGCGGCGCCTTTTTTTTAGGAAGTTTAAAAACACATCATGCGTTCATGACAGATTTGGCTGCTCGTACCCAAATGCAAATTATTCATGTGGACTATCCACTTGCACCCGAGCATCCATATCCTGAGGCAACTGAGGCCTTATATGACGTCTATCAATCATTATTAGTTCAAGGTATCCAGCCTAAAGATATTATTTTATCTGGTGACTCTTGTGGAGCTAATTTGGCTTTGGCACTTTGCTTACGTTTAAAAGAACAACCCGAACTTATGCCAAGTGGCCTGATTTTATTGTCACCTTTTCTAGATTTAACCCTAACCAGTGAGTCTTTAAGATTTAACCAAAAACATGATGCCCTACTTTCTCTTGAAGCTCTTCAGATCGGTATTCAACATTATATTGGCAATCATATTGCGGCAGATGACCCGCGTGTTTCACCTATTTTCGATAACTTAGAAGGTTTACCGCCAACATTAGTTCAGGTCGGTTCAAAAGAAATTTTATTAGACGATGCCAAACGTTTTAGAGAGAAAGCTGAAGAAGCAGGTGTCAAAGTACACTTTAAACTTTACACAGGCATGTGGCATAACTTCCAAATGTTTAATGCTTGGTTCGAAGAAGCAAAACAGGCGATGGTGGATATTGCTGAGTTTGCTCATGAACTTGATAAGACGTAATCAAAATGAAGAAGTGACAAATTTAAAATTTGTCACTTCTTCTTATTTTTCACAATCCAAATCATGAGGTTTAATTTATGAATCATGGTATGTTTAGGTTATGAATCCTTCAAACTCTCCCTCTTTAGGATGATCTGACGAAGAGACATCTCTATTTAGGAGTTCCTTTATTATTATGAAAATTCGTTTAATCACTCGTCCTATAAATAAAATAAAACAGGTGATTCTCGATTTCATCCATCACAATCACATTATTAACTGGACCCCATTACAAAAAAGCGCATTAATGCTTACCCTCGCCTGCGCAATGAATTTCAGTTGGATTTTATGGAAAGGCTATATTTTAATTACTCCTAGTATTTGGCAATGGGCAAATCTATCTTTAGTTGAATCACAAATCTGGCTGAATTTACTGACCTTATTTTTATTAGCTGTACTCATTATTCCTTGTTATCGCTACAAAGACCAAGCTTGGGCGCAAAAAATTGTGCCTTTAATTAGTGTACAAGCCTTTATGCTGATGTTGTGCCACGATGGATATTTAATTGGTAGTATCAGCCCTGCCACAATGGTGGGTTACGTAGGCACTATTGGCGTAGGTTTGGTTTTATTTGAAAGAAAAATTGTTTATAGCGCTTTTATACCTGCAACTATTATTCTAGCGGTATGTACATATTTAAGTATGACGGGGGTTATTTCATATGCTCCCCTATTTAATTTTACAGCGATGCGTCATGCCCAAACCAATCCATTTTGGCTAGGAAGTATGCTGTTTTTTATTATGCCCATTTTAGTGGCGTGTTTTATTTTATTTGAAATATTGCTGACCCAATGGCGTCAACGAGAAACCTATATTCAACGTTTAAGCCAAATCGACCCATTAACTAATGTCTTAAATAGACGAAGCTTAAACACCCATCTTGAAGCACTTCATGAACAGCAATTTGATTATGCCGTGATACTTCTTGATATCGATCATTTTAAAAAAATTAATGATATATACGGACATCACCAAGGTGATCAGGTTTTGATTGAAATTGCTCAGTGTCTTTCTGAAAACTTACGTAATGAAGATATTATTGGACGTTTTGGTGGAGAAGAATTTATTTTATTACTTCCTCATACCGATATTATTCAAGCAGAAAAAATTGCTGAACGTTGCCGGCAAGCTTTACAAGAATTGACTATCTTCAATAATCAAAATATCCAAATTCATGTAAGTGCCAGCTTTGGCATCAGCAGTTCCGCATTTGCAAATGACCCCTATCTTGTGATTAGACAAGCCGATCAAGCGCTCTATGCGGTAAAGGCCTCTGGGCGTAATCAAGTACGCACTTTTCACCAACTACCTCAGATCAAATCAATTTGAATCTTTAGCTTTTGATAAGCTCGCCAGCTGTTGTAAAAGCTCTTGCTGACTAAATGCGCCTGTTAAACGTAAAGAACGAATTTCTTGCTGTTGCTTGTTTAAAAAGAGATACGTAGGAGGCCCAAGAATATTCCATTGTTTGAGTAGAGCTTCATGTGATTGGTCATAATGACTCAAATCAAGCTTAATGAGATAGTAAGGCGCAAGAGCCGCCTGAACCTCAGGTGCTTTTAAAATACGATGTTCAATAGGCTGACAAGCCACACACCAATCGGCATAGACATCAACAACAATAGCCCGATCAGCAGGAGCTGCTGCTAAAATCTTTTGAAAGTCTGCTGCCGTGGTCGCCACATGCCACTCAGCCATATGCTCAGAATTTTGTAAGCTACGATTTTGAATATGTTGATACTGGTTATAAACCACAAATGGCGTTACCAATAAAAGTAGGAGCGCATAAAGCCACTGTAACTGTCCTTTTTTCCAAAAGAACTGATACAGCGCATAGATAATAAAAGCCAACCCAAGTACAAAACTAAGTGCTTGCATCCCCCAATCTGGTAATAAAGGACGGATGAAATAAAGGCTTAACCCCAACATCAGAAAAGCAAAAATCACTTTAATCTGATGCATCCAGTCGCCCGCTTTAGGTAAGAACTTTGCACCTAAAACACTCGCGATGAGTAAAGGTATTCCCATGCCAAAACCGAGACAGAATAAAAGCAAAGCACCTTGCCATTGGTTCTGGGTTTGAGAAATAAATAATAAAGTTCCAGCCAAAGGCGCAGTCATGCATGGGCCAACCAAGAGCGCAGAAACCACGCCCATAACGCCTGCACCAACTAAAGTGCCGCCTTGTTGCATAGACTGAATACGATCAAGGCGATTTAACCAAGTTTGCGGTAACCGAAGCTCAAAAAGCCCAAACAGATTTAGCGCAAAAATCACAAACAACACACTAAACGCAATAAGAGTAGCAGGCTGTTGTAGCCAGCGTTGGAAATTTAAACCCGCTGAAGAAGCAATCAAGCCTAGACCTGCATAGACCAATGCCATACTACACACAAAAGTAAGTGCAATCGTCCAAGCTTTTAAACCTTTGTGATCTCGGATAATTAATGAAGTTAAAATCGGCAGCATTGGTAAAGAGCATGGCGTAAATGCAAGCAGCATGCCTAAACCTAAAAATAATAAAACACCATACCAAAGCGAGTGTTCAATTAACTTTGCTGACCAAACCTGATCTTGGGCAATCTCTGGAGCAGCTCCTTCAGCTTGAGTAGCTGAACTCTGATTCTCTAAAGACTCCGTAGAGCTTGATGCTTGGGTATTTGCCAAATCTAATAAGCGTTTTGGTGCTGCACTAGCCTGATTTTGCAAACCGACCAGACCATCTGCGTCAGTTTGAAACTCAATAGTTTGTGGAGGATAACAAATACGGTCTTTGGCACAGCCTTGCCAAGTTACAGTGTAGTGCTCTGAAGGCTTGGTTTTAATCTGGAAGTTGACTTGATGGTAATAAACTTCGCTTTGGCCATAGTTCTCATCATATTGAGAAACCGCTTTAGGCAATTTTAAAGTTAAAGGCTGATTGCCCTGTTGTACGGTAAATTTATGTTGATATAAATAATAATTCGGCTGAATCTGCCACGATAACTTTGCGGTATGCGATTGTGGCGATTCAACCGAAAATGAAAAAGCCTGTTCGGGTGACAATAACTTATCTTCTGCAAAGACAAACTGACTCAATACAAAAGTAGCGGCTACTAGAAAATAAATAATTCCCTGAGAAATAAGCTTTTTCATCAATAATAATGAGTTCAAGTTAGTCTGATCAGAATAAGAATGCCATGCCTAAGCCACCTTTGTAGCTCTTATCTTGACCTTCTAAGTCCACACCAATATTTGCATCAAGTTGAGTGCGGTTATTTACTGCGTAAACTAAACCTGTTCCTAAACCATATTGGTAGTCTTGGCTTTCAGCTTTACGATAAACAAATTCAGAATATCCTGAAAGTTTGCCCGCAATCTTATAATTGATGGTTGGAATTGCAGTCACTGCCCAGTTACTGTTTTGTACTTCATAACGCATGGTAATAGAAGTATCCAACAAATCATTATATTTATAAGCTACTGCTGAACTTAAACTATATATATCGTCATGGGCAGTAAACTCATCATTACCTGTTGCAATGACAGCTTCAGCCAATACAGCCATTGTTAAATTTTCATCATTTAAATCAATCGCTTTTTTTAAGCCGATACTTACATCGCCAAAACCTGAGTTATCCGTTTTTTTACCAGCACGTTTAGTTTGAGTCCATGCCGGACCTTGCCAGCCTAATTGCAATTCCAAACCATCAGCTAAACCTGTACGGAATAACATATCCTCATTTACAGTAACTGTTTTTTCTTTAACGCCATCAACAGTTGTCTCTGTATAGGTTGCACTTGGTAAGCCTTGTTCCCATGCTAATTTACCAACTGGCGTAATGCCTGTTCCAAAGCCTGAACCCGGACGATCAAACGAGAACTCTGCGGCAAAAGTACTTCCTGCAGCAACGGTGGTCAGAGCAAAAGTTAAAATTTGAAATGTTCTCATTCTATTATCCAATCAAGTAGTTAATTCTTTTGACATTTTTGCTCCGTGACGGCGCAATAACTCTAGTGTTTCACGCTCTTCTTGAAGCGCTTCTGACCAATCTATTTCATCAAAATCACAATCAAAGAACAACTGACTGATTGAAGATAAAATGGTGAGTCCTTCTTCATCACGTGTGTTTGGATCAACTTTTTCATCTAGCAAGCGCTGAACTGCTGGTGCACATGCCGAACTTGCTGCATCCCATAGTGGACCATAAAACTCTTCTGCATCCCAAAGATGAACATTTGCCTTTGCCTGAATGAGGGCTTCAAGAATATCGAGATAAACTTGCAGGGCTTGCTGTTTTTCTTCTTGTGATAATGGAGTCCCCGCTTCATACGCTTCAGAGACGTCTTCCCACCATTTAAAAATTCCATCACAAATAATGGACACTGGCGGTCCTTGTTCCGGATCAATGAAATTCGGATCAAGACCCTCAGCAAGTAATTTTTGTACTTGCGCGAGTTCTAATTCTTCTATGGCTTTAATTAAAGCCTGCTGTTGGGTGGTTAACATGACCATCTCTCAAAAATATATTAGCGCTATTATGCCTAATCTCTACTGAAGATTGGCAATGTTCACCGACATAAATTACATTAAATATATTAAAAGTACATTAAAATAAATACATATAAAACAAATACTTAATTCCTTAATATTTAATGGTGTAATTTAAAGTAGGGTAGGGTAAGAAGAAGTTGGTCACTTTAATATGCATTAAAATTCAACAATAATAACCAACATAAAATATGCTTCTATTTTTTATTATTTTTATTTTTTACTATTTGATAAAATTATTTAGCTGCTGAGGAGTCCTGAATTTGGTAAGCAGCAATAGTCAAACAAATTGACCTAGATTCTTGGTAAGCGTCCGCTGAGCCCCATCGCTATTTTTTAATTTGAGTTGGGTTTCCATCGGTGTGGCAGTAATTCTTCTATTTGGGTCACTTTCAGTGTCGGCAGCCTTTTCAGCACATCACTTAAATAGGCATAGGGATCTAGCCTATTCAGTTTTACTGACTGGATTAAAGGCATGATGTTCGCCGCTCGCTGACCAATGCGCAGTGAGCCAGCAACCAGCCAGTTCTTACGTCCCAACGCCCAGGGGCGCATTTGGTTCTCCACCCCTTGCGAAGCAGTGCTTCTTGTATCAGTAACCCACCGTTGATTAGGCTGCGTTGGATTAAATCGGTGGCTACTCAACAGTCGCTCTTTACGTAGTCTCGCACATCATAACGCAATAACTTTGTCAGGTTTTCTGAATCTTAAATCCATAATATTGGGTCTTATGTTTAGATATGGCTATTAAGCCACAAAATAATGGAGTTATAAAATGTGTCGGTTGATCGGTAAGAAGGTGCTTTATTGGCCTGATTAGATCCTATTAGATTAAAGAAGTCTAATTAGACATTTAAAATCTAATGGAATCTATTGCAATGAACCAATCGTTGCTGCTTAATTGAGATGACTATCATCAAGATTTCCCCAGTCAAAATGATAAGCTACCATAGCAGTTATCAGACTCAACGTATTTACGGGTTCTAATTATTTGTAAATATCTGAAAGTCTGGATGCAATTTTTTCCAATGTTCTCTTAATTTTTCTTTATGAGCGGAAATCATAGGTAAGTCTAGTAATAGCGCTGGCCATACTGACCGTGCTTTGTCCATGATCTCGTGAAGTTGTTTTTCAATTACACGCCATGGAACACCGACTTTTTCTGCCCATTGTTCAAAGTGTTTCATCTCAACTAAATACCAATCTTTATTTTTGGCAAGATTCAATGCGAAGTGACGCTCATTTTCAATATATACACTGGTCATCAATATATCGTATGCGGGAGATAATCTTGGTATTCTTTTATCGTGATAAATCATACTCCAGTTCTTTAAGTGTGCATCTCCATTGGCGAGTAAAATATTGATGAGTAAACGGCTGGCAAATTGCTGAATATCAAAAATTTTGTTATCTGAATACTGGTAAATGATCTTGCCTATCTGCTCATAATTTGTGGTGCTGTATTTCTGATGTGGATATGCGCCGAAGATCTGAGCAAAATCTTCGATGTGAATAAGCTCTGTAGTATCAGCAGTACTCTGTCTATCAAATCTTTTGATTGCGAAAGCATATTGCTCTTGGGGTAAATTTAATGGTGGAAGGTCTTGTAAAAGGGCCATATCCACCAAGCGAATCTCAGGGACATCTATTCCGACCGTTTTGGCAAGGGTCATCATAGAATATTCATTTAGCGGAACAAAAGCATGTCTGGAAGAAGGAGTTTTGATAATCCAGTCCCCGAGTAGAGTCGTTTCCGTTGCCTGTGCTAGTGTAAAACGCCCATCTTTGGCTTTCATGGAAAACTTCATTTGGACGCCGGCCAAGGAAAACTTATTATCTGTTCGAATCTCTTGCTTTAAAATTTGATCTGGATTCGAGATCTGCAGTTTGAATTTTATTTCATCTGGAATTTCTTCTGGATCTAATGGAGTCGCAATGAGTGCTCCAGGTAAATCATGACCTAAAGCTGCCAATAACTGAAATTCATTGTCTATATGTACTTTGAGGCTTTGTGCAATCAGTTCACGTAATGCACCTTCTGGTAGCAAGTTTGATAGCAAGGGGTGTAAGCGCTGATGTGTAACATAGGTCTTTTCTAAAATTTTATCCGCTTGAGGATACAAGGGGGAAGTCAGCAGGCTCAAGGTCGGACGTTGCTGATTAAATCGGAAAGAATCCGTAAAAACCAGAATACTTTTTCCGCTCTGAAATCCTGCCAAGTATCCAACGACAGCGTGATGTAATGTTAATTTCAGGACGGCAACAGTATTCATGGTTCCTCTCCTCCGAGAAGACCCTTCCATGGGTTAGTCATTAAGTCATCCTGATCTTCAATAGTGACTTTAATTTCATCATTCAATAATTGTCTGATCAAATGAACCTTATCATCAGGGATGAGCATCAGTTGAGCATTTAATCCTGCCGCTATAATTTCTAAGGTCTCTAATCGAGGGTTGCCCTGACTTTCCAGTTTTTGGTACTGCTGTCTTGAAATGCCTGTACGTGATTGCATATCAACTTGCTTTAAGCCCAATTGGGTTCGTCTTTTTTTGATTTGCTGAAGTAAAGACTTATTCATTGTAGATACATTTATTGCTTTTAGGTCCTGTAAGAAATATATTAGTTTCTTTTTTTTTGAAAAGCAATTTATGAATTTATCATTTCGATCTGTAAAATAGCCCTACTTGTATGAGAAATGGGTGTTCAAGTTGTTGTTGATTTTGCATTGTTGGATGTAAATACCAAATGATAAGAGCCTGTAAATAATTTCATTCATCATATTCTGAAAATATTTCTTCAATTTCATCCCACTGTGGCAATTTAAACTTTTTTTTATTCACTTCGAATTCTAACCCTACGCCATCAAGCACACGTTCAAATATGTCAAATGAACCTGTAAAACGGCCATTCTCTATCTCTGAAATTGTTGTTTTATTGACTTTAGTCTTTTCTGAAAGACTTTTCTGTGTATAGCCTAATCCTTTTCTTGCCAAACGTATTTCTTTACCTATTTCGCCTCTTGTAGCCATATCAATTTTTCGCTCCCGAAACTTGTTAGCCATATAGCAAACTTTTAACTAATTATTGTGAATGTTTGCTATATAGCAAACTTCTATAATGATTGTTGAATAGTTATTGAATTTATAAGGGGGATTTGCCTCGCATCAGGTTAATAAAATCCAATATATAGCAGCAGTTCGCAATTAATTGACGGAATTAGGCCAGACATATACATCTTGAGAAGAAGGGGGATTCTTATACCTCGCATTTGAATTATTGGAGAGGACTATCACTTTCAAATTTTTCTATAATACTTTGCTTATCTTAAAGTTTAGCCCGAAGACCTTCCACCAATTGTAAAACAGAGGCTAATCCTTGAGGGTTCTGAATCTGTTCTATTGGAATACCACTCATCAATTTATTGGGTGATTTCATAAAATGCTGCATCCAGGCTGTATCCCCACCTGTAAGAGCATCTAGTGATGTGGTAATACGGATTAAAGTGAGGGCGATTTCTCCCTGTTTTGAAGTGGGATCTAATTCAAGAGAGGTTAATTTTTTCACTGAATCTATATTCAGTATTAAGGCTAGTTGATCTTGTGTAAGACCAAGGCGCTCAGCAGCAGCTAAAACTGCCTTAGCTAATATCATTTTCTGTTTTGCAGTTTTTTCTGATGTTGTACGCATGACTGATCCCTGTTTCAGACGCTGCTAATTCATAGAGTTTATACTATTTAATTATCGTTGATCAGACATCCAATTTTTACTAAAGATATATTAAATTTGACTTTAGATAAGGAAACAACGGTTAAATTATTTAACAGCATGTAGTGATTTCTAGTCCTGCAACTTGGAGTTCAAGAGATCGAGGTCTACCGATACAGGCTAAATGTAAACAGAATTTAAACGCTGCCAGTGCTTTGGCATCTTTTGTTGAGTAAAGCTGGAGACGAACATAATCTTCTTGAGTCGTAGGATGCTCTGTTGTGCTCGATTTAGCCAGCTTCAGTAATAAAGGTTGTTTCTTTTTATCTAACAATTGTACCAAGTCTTGTCCAAGCAAATGCCAAAATTGATGGGGAAACAGGTCTTTTACCTTGGAATAAAATGATTCCAATTGATCGATTTTATTCCATCGATAATGAATGCCGGTATGAGAAACTGTAACACGACTTAAAAATGTCTCAAGCACCGCTTTTATTTGATCTGGCTTTTTTTCAAATATATTTTGAATATTTTCAAAAAAATAGTTCCTTGCTGTGCGCTCTTCAACGGTATCTATCATGGCGGGTTTCAAAGGTTTATCCAGATGATTTGTGTTGTTGAGATCAAATAATCTTGGGTTATTTTTTTGAGACTTGAGCTGGCCTAGTTGTTTTGCATTTTCATACCAGTAGTTAACCAGTTCTACAGGTAAACACATTTCCTTTGAGACTAGATCTGGATCATGATGAATTTCCAGTAAATTTAAGCATTTAAAAAACCATGCAAATGAAATTTTGGATTCCTTTGTTCCTGCAAAATATTTAAAAAAATCATGAGGCTGAGCGTTAAATGAAACCTCATCTAGAATATCTTCTACGTTACTTTTTAACCAGTCAGTTTGATCGTTGAGTAACTGCTGACTTAAATGGACAGCATGTTTTTCGAAATTGAATGGAGCAGAATCTTTTACTGTGTTTAAAAATTTGAAAGAAGGCAGGTAGCCCATCATTTTCTTTGCTAATTGAGTATCTATGTCTGGGTGATATTGCAGTATTTTATGTCCAGCGATCAGGTAGCTCAGATGAATATAGCTTTTAAAGGTTTCCGTAGGGTCAATGTGACCCAGTAAATGGGCAATCATAAACCAATGATTTTGACCATGCGTATTACGGAGTAACTCTGTCCGAATGGACTGATATTCTTCTGCAGTATAATCCGTAAGATTCTTGACCAGTGGAGCATAATCGCAGTTGAGCAGAATGGATAAGTGATTGGCAGCCGTGTGTCGAAATGAGTGAAAAGAATAGTCATGAGTTTTAAAAAGCTCGTTCATAATCATTCTGAAAGGTGTTGTCACCGTATGTTTGTTCAGCTTGCTATTTTCATTCCAGTTGCTGAATAGGTATAAGTTTTCCTGATTGAGTAGACGTTGCTCGACTACATGATTATGAAATAGTTGATATTCATCGGTTTTTAATAAGCAATACACAGGAACTTTGCGTTCAGCACTATCTGTTTTAAGTTGATGTAAATTTCCTTTCTTTTTTGAGCCGTAAGGCTGAATCCATACGGATAGACAGCTCAAGCCCTCGATATCCCGCACACGTAAGCCTAGAATTTCATTAATACGCATACCGGTACGGTAAGCTAAGATATAGATGATTTTTAATATCTTATAAGTATTTTCTTGACTATTAGCACCTGAAAATAAGGTATCTAACTTGTTCATGAAAGCTTGATAAGTCATGGGACCAATGATACGTGCTCTCGGTCTGTTTTGTATGGCAATTGACTCTAATTCGAGAGACTCAGCTTCAAAAACTGTTTGTTGAAAGCTATGGAAGCGTTTCAACATCCTGACGGTCTGACCACTGGATTTTTTAAACTCAGGTTGGCCTGCTTCATCTGCGAGTCGGGTATTCGTGATGATTTGTTGGTAGATCTTCGCTAGGTTCGTATTCAGATCATCTTCGCTATCTAGATATTGTAAAGAGTGAGTTAACCACGGCTCGGCAATACGCGAATAATAAGTGTAAATCGAACCGTCTTTTAAACGCTTATTCTGCTGAAACGATTTTTGAAATTGGTTTACGCAAAAATTAAAACGTTCAGCCAGTGGCTGAATCTGTTCTAATTCTGGTTTATAAAGGCTGATGAGCCATAAGGCGACACGTTTACTATACTCATTAAATTTATTAGTATTTTCAATGCAATATTTAATGATTAATGCATCGATACTTTGATCAGTTTGTGATGTACGAATCAGTTGTAAAAGGTCTTTGTGAATCTTTATAACATCATCCAAGGCTTGCTGAATGTCATCATTAGAGTAGGATTCCCTCACAGTAGATGGTGATTTTTCTACATTTGAATCAGTAAGAGTGTCCTGCTGATATTTAAATTTTGGATGAAGAAATCTTTCAAATTCTATTTCTGATAAGCCACAGGTTGCAGTATTCTCAATGAGGCATTGTGAAAGTGCAGGATCAATGTCAACTTTCGGGAGTTGCATCCAGTTAAAGTTGGCGTAGTCGCGTAACAATTTATAAGTTTTGAGATTAAATGGTAACTTAATCTTATTAAAAATAAGCTGTAGATAGTCTTCTACATTCTGGTTTACTGTACGAATATTTCTGCTATTAAAATGAATTAACCATAAGCGTGTAATTTGATCCGGAATAAAATTACGCGATTTACGGATGGTTTTTTCATCAATAAAGAGATCTCCATAAGAGGGGGAGAGCGGTTCTAAAAATATAATGTTCAGATCTTCGATCTTTCTGATTTTTGCCGGATCTTTTAAGTGTTCAAGCAAAGCTTCTAAAGAGGATTTTTGATTTAAGCCTGAGTAAAGCAGGGCAGAAATAACAATATTTCCAATGATTTCATCATCAGAAAATGTCTTGCTATCTTTCGCTAGAATCCAGTAGTCCCAAAGCTTATCAAGAACTTCATCAACCTGATGTCCCTTCTCGATCCAGTCCATTGTAAAAACCGGCTGATCACGCTGCATCTCAAATGTCAGATTTGGTAGGGGCAAAGTCTCACGACGATTTAAATTGATTTGCTTGATATATGACCGAAAAAATTCATGCGCATATTTTTTCCAGGCCAAGCTTGGAGCTTTGCGTTTAATAAACTCATAAATTGCTGGATAGAAGGATTCAAGATGCCCTTTTTGTTCCAAATCTTGTTCTTGGAAGTATTGAATTAGCTCCTGTTCTACATCTGCTCGAAGCTGTTTTTCCTGATCGAGTCGGTCTTGTTTTCTACGTGCTTCGGCATATAGTGTTCGAGTTTGCTTAGTACGTTTATTGAGTGAGGACATCTAGTTCAATACCGGTAATATTAAAATGATCTTTCATTTGTTCAAGAATATGAGCAATGCTTGAATATTGTGAAATAGATAAGCTGGAATAAGGATGAGCAGCTTCTTGCTGCATCGGTTCATGACCGAATAAAGCTAAAATTTCAATTTCGTTAATTTTATTGCTGAGAAACGCACGGGCAGTATGCCGGTGCCAGTTTTCATGCTCCAAACCTAACTCAGGATGAAAGTTTTTTACAATTGATGGCCTTAATGGGTGCCATTGACCATCCTGAAAGATATTCAAAAGTGGAAGCTTGCTCTCTAAAATATGTTGAATATATTGTGGAATTTCTGGCTGACTAGGAGCAATTTGAGTTTTAAAATAATGTAAAAATTCTATGAATTTCTGGAGTTCTTGTGCGACAAAATGACCCAGTGGAATTAAACGTCCATAGCCTTGACGCCCACCCACCTCTTTATCAGAAACCATGCATATTTTTCTTTTCAGGTTAAAGCTTTTTAAAAAACCTGGAAATTCAGCGACGGGTCGTGCAGCAGTAAAGAGCAACAAGAAATGCCACATCCACAGATTGTAATGATTGAAAATTGCTATCCAGTCGTCTTCTTTTTGTGAAATTATTCTGAATTTGAGTGTGGCAAAGATATTTTGAATCACATTTGAAGTAGGTGCTTTGCGGCTACCAAAGTTTTTTTCTGCAGCATATTCGATATTCTGGTAGTCATCGGATAACGACTCACACAGCTCTTTTAAAATTGAGACATATTCAGTCTGTAAAGTCAGGATATTTTGATGACAATAAGAAGTAGAAGAAGACTTATTTGCATCAATACCGGTGAGAAGGTCAGCAAGCTGTTTATTTCCAGTGCGTTGCAAAATAGTCTGATGTAAAAGAGAGCTAATTCTTATTAATGATAATTTTGGAATATAAAGTTTGGCTCTCAGCTGTTTCAAATGTTGCTGAATGTCCTCTTCCGTAACGGTGTTACCATCTCGTAGCGAAGCAATAAATGAATTCGGGATCGGGATGTCCAGATGAACTGTTTGGTTGAGCAAGCCATCTGGATAAGCAAAATCCTTATTTTCAAAAATTGAAAATTTACTTCTCAGAAAATATTGCCCATTGCTTTGCTTGATCTGTTGGCGAGAATTCAATTTTTTAGCACGTTTACTTTGTAGATGTAGCCACTCCTGGATTTTATTTCCGGTCAGAAATGACAGCATCAGGATCAAGGATGCCTTCTTTTTTTTGGTTTCTTTATCCTTGTCTTTAGAGTCTTCTTCAATTTCAACAATGTAATTTTTATATAGTTCAGTAAGTAGAGCACTTATACTTGTGATATTAGGAAAGAGGCTGCTGTATGGCAGCAAATGTTCTTTTCGTTGAATATGTTTGGCAACCAGAGGCAGCACATAGCTCTGGCTGGATTCTGAATATTCAGCCAGAGGGGTAACGATGGTTGGGTCTACAAGTATTTGACGTGTATCTTGGTCATCTAGTTGTTTTTCTATATTGAGAGCTTTAGATTTTTGCCCTTTTTTAATTTCTGAACTTTCTACAATCAGCTGATCTTCGTCTAAAAATTCATGTTGCAGTTGAGTCTCGATGCTCTCTTTGGCAATTTTTGCTTTATTTTCCAAAACATAATTAAAGGTGATGCGGATCACTTTGAGCAGGTTTTGCATAAAATCATTAGATGACTCTTTATCACGTTCTTCATCAATAACCTCATTCAAATACCGAATAAATTCAACTAAGGAAAGGGATGGATCTTTAAGATACTTTTTCCAAAGAAGCATATATTCAGGAGTATTTTGATATTCTTTTTCGGAACTCAGAACCCGATTGGCGGTACGGAAGCGCTGGAATAAACGTTTTACAGTGTTGAAATGTTCTGTGTGATCATCTTTAAAAAGTTCAGGTTGAATGTCTGGAAGCGCAATTAGGTAAACTGCTGCTTTTAAGACCAGGATATTCCAGATTAACGCATTTTCTTCTGACTTTGCTAATTGTGCAATTGAGTTCACATACCAAGTGACTGGTGTTGCGCGAACAGTATGTTTTCGAGAGGAGACCAAGGCAGCGGGTCTAGCAACAACAGAACTGGTTTCTAGATCAAAATCTAATAGATCGAGATTCAGCCCTTCCAGACATTGATCAGTTGGATATGAAATCAGTAAATCAGCAACATATTGAATATGTTTGGTACGTTGGAGCTGCTCGTCACCAAAGAGTTTTTCCAGTGTCTGTTTTAATGATACCCGCGTAATATCAGCAGCATTTTGATGGCTTGGGTTAGATTCTGACATTATGCTTTCCATAGCTGATCTGGCGTGAGAACGAAGTCGGGATTGTTTAGAAGCTGCTGCACAATTCCACTGGTTTGCTGCAGTTGATCAAGCACATTCTGTCTTTTCCGGTTTATAACTTTATTGCGGTAATTCAGTTGATTTTGTGTGCATGACAGCAGTTCTGCAAGCAGATCCAAGCTCATAGTACGGTGAGGTTTGAAAGAATTTTCTTTGTTTAAAGCCAGGATAACTTCAGATGAAATATGGGCATTAATCAGCGATTGCATTTTTTTAGGGTTAAGTCGGTCCAGTTCATGATAAAAGGACAGAAATTTTATGAATTCTGAACTTGCCACTTTTTTTAATAGCTCAATTTTGTCCTCATCTTGAGGAAAAGAATGAACAAGTACGTTAATATTTTTTGGTATATGCTGAGACCAATATAGAAACCACTGAAAATTATTTGTAATGGTAAAACCAGAGAAATTAGGATCTTTCCATACGTGAAGTTCGAGACTTGGATTTAATGTAGACAAATCAGTTTTTAAGGATTTAAAAGCCTCTTGATAGCAAAGATAAATTCCAGAAAAATAAGGATGTACACTGATTTGGATTTTATTAAAATTTTTACACAACAATTTTTTAGGTGTGCCAAATTTTTCATTGAAATCAAAAGCCGTTTCCATAGTCCCCATAAGTGTAAAAAACAATCAATTGAATATTCTTATAATTTTTTGAAATATTAAACAAGATTGATATACCCCATATCTTGTGTATATTTACAATTAATATACAATATATTGTTATTTTTATATAATTTTAAGAACTAAATAACAACCTATAACATGCTGTATATTTGAAGATATAGAGGTTCTTACTTGGGAAATTAAACAATTGAAACAGGTAGAAGTTGTTACAGATATTCTATGCAATCAATCTCCCACTTGAGTTTTCAGCCTTATTCGCACATTGGAGGTATAGTTTCAAGCCTGATGAAAACGGAGCTTGGAAATTTTTATTAGCTAAAGAACTGAAAGAAGTTGAATATTAAATTAATACAGCCTCAAAATTAAAATGGACCTCTTTACCTAGAGGGCTATTATTTTGAGTTCATAGGGGACAGCTCTAGTTATCCCAGTATGAGACAGCCTCATTCTGCCCTGTTTCAAATGCTTTTGGACTCATTCTTTCGAGATGCTAATGGCACCTGATTTGATTATAAAATATCTTTATATAATCTTATAAGTTTTCTAAGTGACCTAAATTTTTATTTTGTACGCTATGAAGGATAGTTTGCAAAATTTCAATTCGTGCAGCATATTTACTATCATTGGCAATGATGTGCCAAGGAGAAATATCTGTGCTCGTATATTTGAACATATCTGATGCTGCTTGTAAGTAGGCATCCCACTTTTCTCTATTACGCCAATCATCTTCTGTTAATTTGAAGCTTTTTTGAGGTGTATTTTTTCGCTTGTAAAAACGACGTAATTGTTCATCTTTTGAA
This sequence comes from Acinetobacter sp. UC24323, assembly GCF_024151445.1. Classification (NCBI taxonomy): domain Bacteria; kingdom Pseudomonadati; phylum Pseudomonadota; class Gammaproteobacteria; order Moraxellales; family Moraxellaceae; genus Acinetobacter; species Acinetobacter sp. UC24323. The sequence continues at coordinate 109,838 of NZ_JAHIBY010000006.1, forward strand.
ATTGCTAGCCAAAATTTTATAACAATTGTATTTGTATCAGACAGTTGTTTTTCGTACTGATTTATTTCTTCATAAGCATTTTGCCATTCTATTGGGTTAATTAAATCTTCTACACGTTCTACAAGTACACGTCCATACCAGCTGCGATCAAAAATATTAAGTGCCCCATTAGTTGAATGCTTATTCCAAAAACGCCACAAATAAGGACGTAATCGTTCAAAATTTTCTGGTGCTGAAATACTATGAATATTATATTCGTGTAGCCCTAGAAATTTAATGATGCGCTTAATTGAACTGCCTTTACCTGCGGCATCCATACCTTCAAAAACTAATACAACGTTATGTGATGAATAACGTAGAACATCTGCGACTTTCCTTTCTAGTTGTTTAATGGTTTTTTTATACTCTATGTGGCTAATTTCACTTTTTTTTATTTGAGTTAAAATTGAAGGAATAGGTGCCGCCTGATATTTAAATTTATTCTTAATTTGTACAGGTGGTAGTTTTAGATGTTTAAGTATTAATTGAGAAAACTGTGTATTTCTTTCTATATTGTTTTCACTATTAATGATTACCCAATCGTGGGTGAATCTATTTCTTAAAGTTTGAATTTGATTGTATAAGGTTTTAGTTTTCCATTTTTTTTGTGGAAAATCATCCCATGTAAAACGTGGAACTCTTTGGATTTTATTAATAATATCAATATTTTTTGTGCGAATTTTTACTTTGCTCCATGAAACATCAAACCAAACTTTAATAATATCTACATTATTATTTTTTAAGTAACTTTCAAATTCATATATACGCTTTAAGTGTTCGTTGAATACATTATTTTGTATTTTTTCATCATTTAATATAGTTGACACTAGTAAATCAGTATACCAATTCCCATAAAAAAACATGATTTGTCCATTTTTTGGAATGTCATTTATGTATGGTTGCCAAATTAATTTATTTTCTTTGACTCTATTTGGGGTTTCAGCCTTAATTTTTAAATATCTAGGATCCATTAATTCACTTAGCTTTTTGATTGATTGATTTTTTCGCGTTAGTTCAATTCCGCCAATTATTACTAATATACTTTTTGATTTAGAATTCTTGAGTTTATATTGTTCTTGAATTAATTTAATGGAGAGGTCTTGATAATTCATTTTAAGTCTCGTTTAAAAAATTTTTAATAAAATAATTATAAATTCAGTTACAGTCAATGTTATTGTTTTATCATTAAAGTTGTTTTGCAACAACTTTTTTTGTGCCATTAAAACAAAGCCGACTAAAAAGATCGGTATTTTTTTTATTATTATTTTTATTAGTATGTTTAATGTAAGTTATTGTTATTTATTGATATTTAAAATATTAAAATATAAATTTTGACCTTTTATTATTTTAAGTTTATATTCTTTTCAGAAAAAGTTGTTGACAGTAATATTTTTATATGTCTTTGGAGTGGGGCTGTTGTGAGTCTTGAGATTTCAACTGTTTTAGAACATAAAGAAAACTTGAATAATGCTTTTTTTAAGAAAAAGACACAGGTTAGAGCAATTGAATCTGATTTAAAGATGGTGAATCAGACTATTAAGCTTCTATCGGAAGGTGGCGTTAATGCAGTTACATTAGAGGCAGTAGGTGTGAATGCTGGATACAGTCGCGGTTTAGTTTCTCGGCGCTATGGTTCTAAGGATCAATTACTTGTTCGAGTTTTAAATTATTTGGAAAACTGGTTAAATGAGAAATCTAAAATTGCAACTAATAATAAATATGGTTTAGATGCTATTAATTCATTAATTTTAAGTATTTCAGATGATTTTTATTTGTATCGTGAAAAATATAGAGCATATTTTTGGTTGAGATTTTATGGTTTAGAGCAAAATAAAATTTTAAATGAATGTCTGGTAAGATCTCATAATATGCGTGAGGAAAACACTATTAAATGGCTTAAAGAAGCATTAGCTCTAGAGGAATTATCAAGAAATGTAGATATTGAAATGGTACATGATTTTATTAAAACATCATTGATGGGTTTAGTTCATAACTGGATGGTAGATCCTAATTTTAATATTGAAATTAGATTGAAGCAGTTAGTTTATATTCATTTAAAAAATATGTTTTCAAATTCTCATTTTTATCATTCTGTTAATTTTTGGGGTGAATAATATTATGCAATTTACCCAATTAAAATATAGTAGTTTTTTAATTATATTCAGTATTACTGGTTGTCAACAAATAGATCCTTATCAGAAGCCTAAAATTTCTTTATCTCATAATTATCCGATTCAAACTCAGCACTCTTACCAAGCACTTTCTTGGATTGATTATGTCAAAGATCAACAACTTATTAATATTGTCGATCTGGCACTAGTGGCGAATCAGGATTTAAAGATTGCTTCATTACGTATGCATGAAGCACAAGCGGCTTATAACATTCAACGTGCTGAACTTTTTCCGAATATAGGTGGTACTGCGAGCATGGAACGCAGTCATGTGCCTGCCGACTTATCTTATGTCGGTAGAGAAGTGACATCCAGTCAGTATTCTGTGGGTCTTGGCATGAACCAATGGGAGCTGGATTTGTGGGGTCGTATCCGCAGCTTGAATGAAGCGGCTTTGCAGCAATTTCTTGCAGTTGAAAGCAATGTGCGTGCAGCACGCAATAGTATTATGCAGCAAACTGTTCAAAGTTATTTAACGTTATCTGAACTGGATAAACGCATCCATTTTGCTCAGCGCTCTGTACAGAATTATGAAAAATCAGTACGAATTTTTAAGCGCCGTTTTGAGGTGGGTGCAGGCTCTAAAGTGGAATACATGCAAGCAAAAACAATGCTCAGTAATGGTCAAGCTTTAGTGGCTGAATTACAGAAATCCCGTGCACTGACTGCAAACTATTTAGTGCAATTGGTGGGACAGCCGATTTCTTTGCCTAAAACAGATTTAGATCAAGTGACTTTTAAAACAAGTATGCTACAAACGGGTTTGCCTTCAGACTTATTGTTGAACCGTCCTGATATTCATGCTGCGGAAGCAATGCTTAAATCTAAGCATGCCAATATCTATGCGGCACGCGCAGCATTTTTTCCACGTATCGCACTGACGGGCAGTTTTGGAACAGCCAGTGCAGATTTAGACGATTTATTTAAATCTGGCAGCAGTGTTTGGTCGTTTGCTCCTAGTATCAGTGTGCCTATTTTTACTGCGGGTCGTCTAAAAAATAATTTGACCTTAGCAGAAGTGCGTAAAGAGATTGCAGTGGCAGAGTATGAAAAGACGGTACAGAACGCATTCCGTGAAGTCTCTGATGCACTGGTTCAACAGAAATATTTAGATCAACAATTACGGATTCAGAAACAAGGACTCAGTGCTTTCCAGGAAACTGCACGGCTGGCACAACTGCGTTATGACAACGGTGCTGTGGGATATTTAGACGTTTTGGATGCACAGCGCAATTTACTTAGTGCAGAACAGCAATTGATTGAAACGCAAAGTAGCTTAATGCAGTCCTATGTCAGTCTTTATTTTGCCTTGGGTGGTGACACCGCATTTGCAAAAAAAATTTAAAATATTGGGTAATTAAACATGAATTTTAAGAAAATAACCATTGCTGGGTTCATCGTTGTTTTAGGGTTGGTCGCTTATCTGATCTGGAAAAATATGAATAAGCCAGACACTGATGCCTTAGTCAGTGGCAATGGACGTATTGAAGCCACTGAAATTAACGTATCTAGTAAGCTATCTGGCCAGTTAGAAGAAATTTTGGTTAAAGAAGGTGACTTTGTCGAGCCTGGTCAAATCTTGGCGCGGGTTAAAATTTCGACTTTAGAAGCCCAGTTACGTGAATTGGAAGCACAACAGCGTCAAGCCCAGGATGCGATTGCGACAGCGGAAGCACAAGTGGCGATGCGGATCAGCGAAAAAGCCGCCGCTGAAGCCATGGTACAACAGCGTGAAACAGAACTGATGGCGGCTAAAAATCGTTTAGCGCGTACCGAAGTTTTAGCCAAAGAAGGCGCATCGTCCAAGCAACAACTGGATGATGAACGTGCCGCAGCACAGCAAGCCGTTGCGGTATTAAGCGCAGCCAAAGCACAGGTACAAAGTGCCCAAGGGGCAATTGTTGCGTCTAAAAGCCAAGTGTCAGCCGCACATTCTCAAGTCGATGCCATCAAAGCCTCGGTGGAACGGATTAAATTTGATATGGATGATGCACAGTTACGTGCACCATTAAAAGCACGTGTTCAGTTCCGTGTCGCGCAGCCGGGTGAGTTGGTGGCAGCGGGCGGGCGTGTGCTCAATCTGATTGATTTATCTGATGTGTATATGACGTTCTTTTTGCCTGAAACCGTTGCAGGTAAAATTGCTATTGGAACAGAAGTACGTATTGTATTGGATGCTGCGAAAAATGTGGTGATTCCAGCTACAGTGTCTTTTGTTGCCGATACTGCACAGTTCACACCAAAATCGGTGGAAACGGAAAGCGAACGTCAAAAACTGATGTTCCGTGTTAAAGCGAAAATTGATCCAACTTTATTGAACAAATATATCGAACAAGTCAAAACAGGTTTGCCAGGTGTGGCATATATCAAAATTGATGATCAGGCAGCTTGGCCGACATTTTTAGAGAACACAGTTAAATGATGACACAACAATCTGAAAAAGGATCGGTTGTTGCAGAAATTGAAAATGTTAGTCTGAAATATGGAAAAACGGTTGCACTGAATCAAGTGTCGCTATCCTTACCAGCAGGCTGCATGATCGGTTTAATCGGTCCAGATGGGGTGGGGAAATCCAGTCTATTGGCTTTGCTGTCAGGGGCGAAAATTGTACAGCAAGGTCGCTTAAAGGTGTTGGGCGGTGATATTGCCGATAAACAACACCGTACCCGTGTTTGCCCACATATTGCCTATATGCCGCAGGGTTTAGGGAAAAACCTATATAAAACTTTATCGGTTGAAGAGAATTTACAGTTTGTGGCACGTCTGTTTGGGCATGATGCTGCCGAGCGACGCAAACGGATTGATGATCTGACCAAAAGCACAGGCTTGTACAATTTTCTCGACCGTCCTGCGGGTAAATTATCGGGTGGGATGAAGCAGAAATTAAGTCTGTGCTGTTCTTTGATTCATGATCCCGATTTTCTGATTTTAGATGAGCCGACCACAGGGGTTGACCCTTTGGCACGGGCGCAATTTTGGGAACTGATTAACCGCATTCGCAAAGTTCGTCCACAGATGAGTGTTATTGTTGCTACTGCTTATATGGATGAAGCACAAGGCTTTGACTGGCTGGCGATGATGGATGATGGGCAGATTTTAAAAACTGGCACACCACAAGAATTATTGACTGAAACGCAATGTAACAGTTTAGAAGATGCTTTTATTCAACTATTGCCAGAAGAAAAAAAGCTCGGCTATGAGCCTGTGGTGATTCCGCCTTTACCTGACTACGGTTCAGAAAGCTATGCTCTTGAAGCGCAAGATTTAACAGTGAAATTTGGTGATTTTACTGCGGTAGATCATGTTAATTTTAAAATTAAGCGTGGTGAAATATTTGGTTTCTTAGGCTCGAATGGTTGTGGTAAATCCACCACCATGAAAGTGCTGACGGGACTTTTAGAAGCCTCAGAAGGTCAGGCGTGGCTGTTTGGTGAGCCTGTAGAGGGCAACAATATTGAAACTCGTCGCCGTGTCGGCTATATGTCGCAGGCATTTTCCCTATACAGCGAGCTGACCATTGTGCAGAATTTGGTCTTACATGCCAAATTATTTCATGTACCAAAAGAACAGATTGAGCCACGTGTACAGCTCATGCTGGAGCGTTTTGACCTGGAAGAAGTCAAAGAAAAACTGCCCGATGATTTGCCTTTGGGCGTGCGTCAGCGTTTATCGCTTGCAGTGGCATTGGTGCATAATCCTGAAATTTTAATTTTGGATGAACCAACTTCGGGGGTTGATCCGATTGCTCGTGATAATTTTTGGCGATATTTAATCAATTTATCACGCAATGATGGCGTGACCATCTTCATTTCTACGCATTTTATGAATGAAGCTTTGCGTTGCGACCGTATGTCGATGATGCACGCTGGGCGGGTACTCGATAGTGCATCTCCTGCACAATTAATTGAAAATCGTCAGGCTGAAACGCTTGAAGAAGCCTTTATTGGTTACTTGATTGATGCAGGTGCAGGCACGAAAGATCAGCCAACAGATGCTGAAGCAAATATTAGCGAAGTTTCCGACAATAAAGAAATTGACACAACACCGAAAAAATTTAGTTTGCTGCGTTTATTCAGTTTTGCATGGCGTGAAACTTTGGAACTGGCACGAGATCCCATTCGAGCGACCATGGCATTAATGGGGTCACTGATTTTGCTGTTGGTGATGGGTTATGGCATCACCATGGATGTAGAAGATTTAAAATTTGCGGTACTGGATCATGATCAAAGCAGTTTGAGTCAGAATTACAGCATGAGTATTGCGGGGTCACGCTATTTTATTGAAAAACCACCGTTGCAAAGTTATGACGATATCGATCGGCGAATGCGTAGCGGTGAAATTTCCTTAGCGATAGAAATTCCGCCTAATTTTGCTCGAGATGTGGCGCGTGGCGAACAGGTGCAAGTCGGGGTGTGGATTGATGGTGCAATGCCACAACGTGCAGAAACCGTACAAGGTTATGTACAGGGGATTCACACTTACTGGCTCATGCAAAAGACGTTGGAACAAAGCGGTGATGCAACATCAAGTACAGTGAATGTCGAAACGCGCTATCGCTATAACCCTGATATTAAAAGTTTACCTGCGATGACCCCCGCGGTGATGCCTTTATTGTTGTTACTGATTCCTGCCATGTTGACGGCTTTATCGGTGGTACGAGAGAAAGAACTCGGTTCAATTGTCAATTTATACGTCACGCCTGTGACACGCAGCGAATTTTTAATCGGCAAACAGATTCCGTATATCGTGTTGGCGATGTTGAACTACTTTATGATGTGTTTGATCATCGTGACTTTATTTGATGTACCTGTCAAAGGCAGTTTTTTTACCCTCACAGTTGCTGCATTTCTGTTTGTGATTTTTGCCACAGGGATGGGTTTATTGGCATCCACAGTGACCAAAAGTCAGATTGCGTCAATGTTTTTGGTGATGATTGGGACGTTGGTACCTGTCATGCAATTTGCAGGGATTATTAACCCTGTTACCTCCTTAGATGGTTTTGGGCGTTGGTTTGGTGAAATTTATCCTGCAACACACATGGTCAATATTAGCCGTGGAATTTTCAATAAAGGTTTAGGTTTTTCAGACCTAACACACGCTATATGGATTATGGCACTGTTGATTCCAGTCATCATGTTTGCAGCCATTGCCTTGCTGAAAAAACAGGAGCAATAAGATGTTCAAAAAAGTACAGAATATCTATCAGCTCGGATGTAAAGAACTTTGGAGCCTGTGGCGTGATCCTGCCATGTTGGTGCTGATTATTTACACCTTTACCATCTCAGTATATACCGCATCAACAGCGGTCAAAGATACCTTGAATATGGCACCGATTGCGATTGTGGATGAGGATCACTCTACCTTGTCGGAACGGATTTCTTCAGCCTTTTATCCGCCTAATTTTATCAGTAAAACCACCACGCTTGGCACGATGGATGCAGGCATGGACGCAGGTGAATTTACCTTTGCGGTCAATATTCCGAGTAATTTCCAGTCGGATGTACTGTCGGGTGATGCAGCAGAAATTCAGGTTAATGTGGATGCAACCCGAATGACCCAAGCCATGTCTGGCGCAGGTTATATTCAGCAGATCATTCAATCTGAAGTAAATGAATATGTACTTCGCAATCGTGAAATTAGCCAGCTACCGATAGATTTGGCAATACGTTCCCGTTTTAACCCGACACTGGAAAATATATGGTTTAACAGTGTGATGCAAATCATTAATAACGTGGCGATGCTTTCGATTATCCTCACGGGGGCAGCACTGATTCGTGAGCGTGAACATGGCACCATTGAACATCTGATGGTGATGCCCGTGACGGTGTTTGAAATCATGATGTCCAAAGTCTGGTCGATGAGTTTAGTGGTCTTGATTGCGGCATTTGTCGGTTTAAAAGTCGTGGTTCAAGGGGCATTGCATGTGCCGATTGAGGGCAGTTTAGCGCTGTTTTTCTTTGGTGCTTTTCTGACCTTGTTTGCCACCACTTCGATGGGAATTTATATGGCCACCGTGTCGAAATCTATGCCGCAGTTTGGCTTGCTAATGATGTTGGTACTAATTCCAATGCAATTGTTGTCAGGTGGGTCAACTCCACGTGAAAGCATGCCGGAAATAGTGCAGCATGTCATGATGATTGCCCCAACTACACACTTCGTCTCTTTGGCTCAGGCCATTTTATACCGTAATGCAGGATTCGATGTGGTGTGGCCATCATTTGTATGGTTGTTAGGTATTGCGTCAGTGTTTTTTTATGTGTCTTGGAAGCGCTTTAAAGACACGATTCATACCATGGCGTAAAGGGTTTCCCTTTTGCAGGCAGATGACTCCCCGAATAGTCTGCCTGCTTTTTTTTTATTCTTTGATAATAATTCAATGGCGCAAGATTTAAATAAATGTCATTGAATAGCATAATTTTTTTGAAATTTATAGGGGAATGTAGTGCTTCAAATTCTCTCTGAACTATGTGGCGGTGTCGGTCTATTTTTAATTGGTATGACGTTACTGACTGATAGCCTTAAAGAAATTGCAGGTCAGACCTTGAAGGAGTTACTGACAAGGTTTACGGCAACACCGTTTAAAGCCATGCTGTCAGGTTTGAGTATGACATTGCTGGTGCATTCATCTACAGCAACAATTGTCGCCGCCATTGGTTTTGTCGGAGCAGGGGTACTCAGTTTCACGCAAGCCATGAGTGTGGTGATTGGTGCCAATATCGGCACAACCAGTACTGGTTGGATTGTGGCATTTTTGGGCATGAAATTTTCCATTTCCATGTTGGCATTACCGATGATTGCTTTAGGCGCTCTGCTTAAACTCATCGCTAAAGGCCAAATGGCCTTATTGGGCCTTGTGATTGCAGGCTTTGGTCTGATTTTCTTTGGCATCGATGTTTTGCAAAAAGCCATGGCGGGGTTTGCTGTACACTCAGATTTATCCTTTTTTGGTTATGACAGCTTGTGGTCACAATTGGTTTTGGTGCTGATCGGCATCATTATGGCAATGCTGCTGCAGTCCTCTAGTGCATCTATTACAGCGACTATGGCTGCCTTAGTCAGTGGTGCGATTGACTTGCCGCAGGCGCTATATATGGTGATTGGGCAAAATATTGGTGCAGTCAGCATTACCGTGATTTCGGTGATTGGCGCTTCGATCAATGCCAAACGAACAGTTGCTGTGAACGTGATTTTTAATCTCGTGAGTGCGATTGCTGCATTTTTCCTGTTAGCACCGTTTTTTCTTTGGTTGATTAAACACAGTGCATTTTTCAGCAGCATTGATCAAGTGATTATGCTCGCGATGTTTCATACAGCATTCAGTGTGTTGGGGGCATGTATGTTTATGCCAAGTCTGAAATTTTTAGAACAGAAAATTATCCAATGGTTGCCAAGTAATAATCCTGCCATTTTAGACAGTCTGGATGATGCAAGTTTGCAAGTACCTGCCATTGCAGTACAGGCCGCGGAAAAGGCGGTATATTTCAGCATATTTGAGATTTTTAAAATTCTACAAATGGTTTTTCAGACCGGTACATTACCTAGACATCAACAGTTGAATACGCTGAATGAGATTATTCAGCATATTGAGCAGTATTTAGAAAAAATAGCGATTCCTGAGCATCCTGCACTCAAACAAAAATTCTTATCATTACTGCGAGTAATGGTCTATGTACGTGTCTTACATAATGATTTAGAGCGTTTAGATAATGCCATATTGCTACGAACACAGCCGGCAATTTTTCAGTTAGCACTAGATTATTGCAATATTTTAGAAAGTTACTTTTCACATATAGAACAGTTAGCAGATCGGTCAGTCATTGAAAATCTTAGAGCCGATTTAAATCAGTTAAAAAAATGGACCAGTAGCCATCGTGCCGAAACGCGTAAAAAAGTCATGGAATATACCGAAGTAAATCAATTAAGCGCATCCAAAGGGGTGGAATTATTAGCTGCACAGCGTTGGATGGATCGCTTAATTGCACATAGCTATCGTTTCTCTAACGTGATGTATGAGCGTCTTTTAGAGGAGTCTTGATGAATGTGGTTCATCGCATTTTTTATCCAGCTGTGTTGAGGCTAAGAAATTGAATACTGTATTACTAGATTTGTCCTTTCAAGAATTATTGAGAGTCATGGTATCTGCATTAGGCTGCGGTTTATTAATCGGTTTAGAACGGGAAAGGCATAATCGTAAAGAAAGTGAACCCAGTTTTGCCGGACTGCGTTCATTTACCATTTGCGCCTTGCTTGGGGCAGTATGTTTTTTACTACATCTTGCAGTAGGTATCTTAGGTGCATTTTCAGTCACGACTTTTTGTGTTTATAGCCTGATTAAACAAAAACAGGATATTGGTGCGACCACTGAACTGGCATTTTTGATGACCTATTTGATTGGTGCATTATGTGTGTTTAATGTGCCGCTTGCTGCAGGGTTAGCGGTAGTGTTGTGTCTGATTTTAATGGGCAAGCAGTCATTGCATTATTTTGCTGGCAATTGGATTCAGCATTTTGAACTGCGTGACGGTTTGTTTTTACTGGCACTGATTTTAATTGCCTTGCCACTGATGCCGGATCAGGCAATGTGGGGCACAGTACTCAATCCATATGTGATTCTAAAACTGCTGATCATGATTTTAGGCGTACAGTCCTTGGCACATATTGCTAAACGTCTCTTGCCAAACAATAAAGCCTTGATGTTGTCATCTTTGGCATCCGGTTTTGTTTCTAGCACCGCAACTATTGCCAGTTTGGGCATGGAAGTCCGTTCAGGCAAAGCAGAAGCCAAATCTAATGCTGGTGCAGGCTTAATTTCCTGTATTGCGACCCTGTTACAGCTGCTGATTATTGTCGCAGGGATTAATTTTGCTTGGTTTAAGGTTTTATTGTTGCCTTGCAGTATTGGCATTGCAGTGCTTTTGATCATTGCCTTGATGTTAATTCATTCATCCAAAGCGACGATGGGTCAACAGGCTACACCACAAAATGATATTACGCATATGGACAGTCGGATGTTCAGCATTAAGGAAGCCTTGATCATTGTGGTAACACTGACAGTGATTCAAGCAGCGGTATATGGCTTGAATGTAGTGTTGGGTGATAGCGGTTTGATTATTGGGGCATTCTTCGCTTCTTTATTTGAAGTGCATGCCGCCATGGCAACGGTGGTGATGCAAGGAACACCACAGCAGATGACGTTGGTCTACGCTATGATGATTGGTTTGGCTGCACATGCATTTTCTAAAAGCATCAATGCATTTTTAACTGGTGGCGGGAAATATTTTCTATATTTTGCCCCCGCACAAATGCTGCATATGGCGATTTTAATGGCGGTACTTTGGATGGTTATTCAGTAAATTTAGGATTTATTTTCAATATTTTAGAATGATATTTAAGTTTTTGTTTTGTAATTCTATTTATTTTTAGCCAACTAAAAATGGCATTGCTTTTAAGAAATATGGGTAGTATATGAATTCCGTAGTTACACAAGCCTCCCCCCCGGTATATGGTCAAGTTGAGCGATATATTAATCGCGAGTTGTCAATTTTAGATTTTAATTTACGTGTCTTAGAACAAGCGGTCGATCCTTTAAATCCACTCTTAGAAAAATTGAATTTTTTATTAATTTTTTCTAGAAATTTAGATGAGTTTTTTGAAATTCGTGTTGCAACTATGTTGGAACATTTTGTTCAAGAGCGAGACATACAAACGGCTGATGGTTTATCCCCACAAGAAATTTTACATCAAATTTCGGAGACAGCACATGCTGCGATTGAACGCCAATATCAAATTTTAAATGAGCAAATTTTTCCGCAGTTAAGAGAAGAAGGCATCAGCTTTTTAAGACGTGGAGAGTTAACTCAAGCACAATCTAATTGGGTCAAAAAATATTTTCAGGAACAGGTTGCACCAGCCTTAACACCAATAAGTTTAGATCCTGCGCATCCCTTTCCACGCTTGGTCAACAAATCACTTAATTTCATTGTGACTTTGGAAGGTAAGGATGCCTTTGGCCGTCAGATCGATTTGGCAGTGGTTCCTGCACCACGTTCATTGCCACGTGTGGTGCGTTTGCCAGATGAGTTGACCGAAGGCAAAGAGCATCATGTGATGCTCTCTTCAATTATTCATACTCATGTGTCTGATTTATTTCCGGGAATGACGGCAACGGGTTGCTATCAATTTAGAGTAACCCGAAATGCAGATTTAACGTTAACTGAAGATGTTGAAGACTTAGCGGAAGCCTTAAAAGACGAACTCAGTTCACGCCGTTTTGGTCGGGCAGTACGTTTGGAGGTCAATAAAAATTGTCCAACACATATTTATGAATACTTACTCAAAGAATTCGATTTGGATACGCATCAATTGTATCGTGTCGACGGGCCTGTTAATTTGGCTCGATTGGTCTCGGATTTTAAACGCCCATATTTACGCTATGAGCCACATACTCCTGTGATTCCAAAAATACTGAAAAAATCTGCAAATATTTTCAGTGCGATGCAGAAACAAGATATTTTATTGCATCATCCTTTTGAATCATTTTCCCCTGTAATTCGATTATTACGTGAAGCCGCGCAAGATCCGCATGTTTTGGCCATTAAACAGACCTTGTACCGTAGCGGTGCAAATTCAGAAATTGTGCAAATTTTGGCTGAGGCGGCAAGAAATGGTAAAGAAGTCACCGCAGTGATTGAATTACGGGCACGGTTTGATGAAGAGTCCAATATCGCTGTTGCCAATGTTTTACAGGAAGCGGGTGCCGTGGTGGTATATGGCATTGTCGGCTATAAAACTCATGCCAAAATGATTTTGGTGGTACGCCGAGAAAATCAAAAACTGGTGCGCTACGCACATTTAGGTACAGGAAATTATCATGCTGGCAATGCCAAAATTTACACTGATTACGGTTTATTAACGACCAATCAAGATTTGTGTGAAGATGTACATCGTATTTTTCAAGAATTAACCGGTATGGGCAAAATGGTGAAGTTAAAGAAACTTCTACATGCACCATTTACTTTGCATAGTCAGTTGATGAATTTTATTGAAAACGAGATTGTGCTTGCGAAAGCAGGGAAACCGGCAAAAATTATCATTAAGGTCAATGCACTAACCGAAGTTCAATTGATTAATAAATTATACGAAGCTTCTCAAGCTGGTGTGCAAATAGAATTAATCATTCGTTCTATTTGTTGTTTACGTCCAGGCCTAATTGGCTTATCAGAAAATATTCGTGTTCGCTCAATTGTAGGGCGTTTTCTTGAGCATACTCGTGTCTATTATTTTTACAATAATGGTGATACACGTGTGTATTGTTCTAGTGCTGACTGGATGGAGCGTAATTTATTTAAACGTGTTGAAGTGTGCTTTCCTATTGAAAATACTAGACTCAAAAAAAGAATTTATCAGCAAGGGTTAGAAAATTATTTAATGGATAATCAACAAGCATGGCTATTACAAAGTGATGGTAGTTGGAAGCGTAACTCATGCATAGAAAATGAAAAGCCACATAATGCGCAGCACTTTTTGTTAAGCGTTATAAAGTAAATGCTTAACTTAAAGTTAACTCTTTTTAGGCCTATTCAACAACATTTAAGAAATTATGATCTTTCGATACAGGTGGAATGCCACTAATTTTAAAGTAGCAAGCACTTTGCCACCTTTTGTCAAATAAAGTTATAGGCAGATATAATATTTTAAGTTGTTGGATGGTCATTGTTTTTTGATTTAACACATTTAAATAGGATAAACATTTTTGGGTACTTTATATTTTGATCAAGTCTTACCTGTCCAGATGCCGAAGTTGATCTTTTTGCCTTGGTAAAAATATTTCATTTGGCTTATTTTATTTCATAGCGAATGAGTACGATGAAACAATAATGACATAATTTGAATATATCTAAATTATGTCGGTTTTCATTTGATCTAAATTTTTTAAATTCTTTTCATATCATTATATGAAAAATTTCTGTATTAGCTGATAGTAATACGGTAGAGAATAATTAAAAAACTGCTGATTAAAATGATAAGAGTAAAGGGAATTAAAAATTTATTAGATGTGAGCTTCATTTTTTCATTTTCCTATCACAAGATGCTGTTTTATATATTATAATTATACTATAAGTTATGTTGAAAATAACAAAAAATATGTAATTTTTTAACATGATTTTAAAAATTTAACTGAAATTGATAAGGGTTATTTTCGATTTTTATTTTCTCAATTTGATGAAAAAATATGAACCAATTTTCATAAAAGGTAGTATAGATTTAACTCTTAAAAAAGCAATTTTTGATATTGTTAAATTAATTTTGTTATATTTGAAAATTAGATGGTATTGAATTTGGATGGAGAGAATTCTTACTACTTCTAATTATCTTGATATTAAGTGTAAAACCAATACTTATAGGTTTTACACTTATATAGATTCTAAATCTAAATTATTTTACTGATTAAATCTTAGATCATCCCAATAACATGGCACTACAATCAAATTGTTCTCATGTAACCGTGACCATAATCGGGCACCTAAATCCCGCTGCATATTTTGGATTGTGAAATTGGAAATCAGCAGTGTAGATTTCATATTGTCATAACGACTATATAAAACCTTATGCACCATCTCCAGGCGTTTTTCATGTCGGTCATGCAGGCCATATTCATCTATCACCAATAAATCAAAACTGGAGAAATGCTCGATAACTTCCTTTTCAGAGCGTGAAGCATCTGACCAGGTGTCCATCATTTTTTGAGCAATTTCTGCACTGGTATAGTAGCGTGCAGATTTTGTACTGTTATGCAGAATGTTGCGAATGATTGACGCACTCAGATGAGTCTTTCCTGTACCTGGTGTACCAATGAGCAGCAGGTTTGGATAATGGTCAGAAATAATTTGCTGTGCAAAAGCCTGACATAGTTTTATGGCATTGTCTTGAGCAGGACATGCAACTACATAATTCTTGAAGCCACGGTCCAGGTAGCGTTTATTGAGCCCTGAGTTTTTGATTTTCTGTTGCAGCAACCGTTGTTGCAGCTCATCTGCATAGGCTGCATGTGAGCGATGGACCATTTCTTTTGCACACAATTTGCAAAGCCTGTGACCGGCGATTTCCATCAGGGGTATATGATGGGTAGGGCAGAGTGCTTCTGTTGTTTCTGCGCGAAACTGGAGCGTTTTAAGCATGGTATT
This sequence comes from Acinetobacter sp. UC24323, assembly GCF_024151445.1. Classification (NCBI taxonomy): domain Bacteria; kingdom Pseudomonadati; phylum Pseudomonadota; class Gammaproteobacteria; order Moraxellales; family Moraxellaceae; genus Acinetobacter; species Acinetobacter sp. UC24323. Next base: position 125,232 of record NZ_JAHIBY010000006.1, read on the forward strand.
CATGATTGTTCTCCTAAATCCATTTTGAATTTTCTAAAAAACTCTCATTTTTTTCTTCAAAATTTGAAGATGAAGATGAAGATGAAGATGAAGATGAAGATGAAGATGAAGATGAAGGGCATGGTTCAAGCATGACTTGAGTAATACTCGGGCTCTTCTCAGGAGCTGCTTGAGCATTTACTTTTCGTTGCTTGGCTGATGCTTGAGCATTAGTTGCGGATTTTCCCCAACGTGCTTGAGCTGCATTTTTAGCTTTATCAGATTTCATTTGCTGATTTTGCAATGCCTGGCTTTTTAAACTGGTTAAAAAACTTGAATGAATTTGCTCAGATTCGATTTCAAACAATTCCAGGGCTATTAGCGTATTCAACAAAGTTTTAGCCTTGGTATGTTGCGATAATTTTGTGATGCTACATACCGTAGCTAGGTCATGAGGAATAGCACCGTTTTTCCAGAAATCCATCATTAACAGCAGTGCGGCACCAATTTGTTCTGCTGTCATTCGTGCAAATTTCGCCTGTAGGTCGCCAATATAGAGTGGCATCCAAATTGAAATATGTTTATGCATGTGTTCACCTTTTTTATAGGTATAGAGGGCTAAGGTCATCAATCAGATGACCTTGTATATTTATTTGATCAGGGAGCTAAGCTTATTAACCGGAGGCGAGCCTGTTGGGCTAGGTCATCGTAATGGGCTTGTCCATCATCCAGCAGTCGCTGTAGCCACAGTCTTAACGCCTGGTGATCATCGAAGCATTTGTTGATCTCCAGCAAAAACGCCAGATTGTGCAGTTTGGGAATGTGTAGCTCATGGATTAATTCACGAGCGACCGTATCCGCTTCAGGACTGACGACCACACCACCAAAGAAAGCTTTACTATTCATGTGCAAGCTCCTCTGTATTTAGTTTTTCCAGCATGGCTTCAAATGCACTGCCATCACGACGGGTAACATTGGGGATGTAACGGCTATAGACCCGGAATAGCATTTCAGTCGTTGAATGTCCCAATTGACGTGCGATCCATTCCGGATTCTCTCCTGCCGACAGCCAGAGCGTTGCTGCTGTATGACGTGTTTGGTAGGCTCTTCTAGGCTTTAATCCTAGAAAGCGCAAGATCGGATGCCAGACACGTTTATTCACCAAACGGTAATCGAGAGGTCCACCATCACGATTGCAGAAAACAAACTCTGATTTACCATTATTTAAGCTTTTCTGTTGCAGAAAGGCTTGGTAAACGCGGTCACTCATCTGGATTGTGCGGTCAGAACCATAGGTTTTGGTTCCACCCAGTTCCCCATTCACCAAGGCTTCACGAATATGGATTTCCCGACGTTGCAAGTCCACATTTTTCCATTGCAACCCATCAATTTCACTGGTGCGCATACCTGTGAAAAACCGAACAGTGTAATAAGGCTTAAAATCATCACGAACTGTGGCCAAGATTGCATGTACTTCCTTTAATGAAAAAGGCGTGACTTCAATTTTCCCTTGCTTTAAGTTCTTGATATTCTTATAAGGACTGTCAAAGTCATATCGTTCGGCAGCACTATCGAGTATCATACGAAGTGCTATCATAATCTGGTTGATTCTTGATGGTGAAAGGCATTCTTGGTTTTTCCCGTGAGTCACTTTGGCGAGGGATGAACGGAATCCAAGAATGTCTGACTTTTTGATATTAATAACCGGAATTGTGCCAAAAAAAGGAATTAAGTACTTTCTGATCACAATTTGAATTTTTTCCTTGTAGCTTGTACGCCATTCTATTTCTTTATCAGTGAACCAGATTTCACAGAACTTAGAAAATAGAGGTGTTTTTGAGCTGATTTCATTTACTCTGTTTTCTGCATTTTTGATTTCTTTCAAACGAGAACTTTTTGGAAAGTATTTAGCATAGTCAAAAATACCCAATAAGATTTCTGCCTCCATTCGTTCAATCGCTTTTTCAAGCTTTTTTCGATTTTGAGCATTGTCTTCAAGAGCGGTGGTTTCACGGCAACGGATACTTAAGTATCGAAAATCGACACATAACTTACCGTATCTAGTACGAATAGCAGCCATAATTATGTTCTCCTTACAGAAGTTGTAGGCTGTGTAGCGAGCCTAAAGTTGTTTTAGTCATATCTTCTTCAATACGCTCCCATACATATAAAATTTTGCGACCACCAAAAGGGCGAATGTAATGAATGCCTTCGATCAAAACGCTATCTTTTAACTGATTACGGATAGTACGTTCGTTATAATGGATTCGTTCCGCCAATTCTTTTGTAGTAATATAAGTAAGATTCATGTTTGTATCCTTTTATAAAGTATCACAATGGTGTTATTTAAGACCACAATGCGATAATAAATGCATTTAAGACACTATGCAAGTACTTTATTACACAATGGTGGTAATTAATGATAGTTTGTAACTTGCCAGTGCTTTTGGCAGAGCGAAGAATGAAAGTTGCGGATGTAGTTCGAGCGACTGGAATGAGTAAGACAACATTGCATAAGTTATATAATGGTCAATCGACTCGAATAGATTTTGAGACCTTAGAAAAATTGTGTGTATTACTTAATGTTGAAGTGGGTGATTTATTAAAATTTAAGAAAAATGAAGAGCAGAATGATTGATTAAAATTGAGTTTTTTGATCATAAGTAAATGTTTTAACTATGTATTTTTGGTGACCAAATTTGGTCACCATCAAAATAAAGCAAATAAAAAAATACTAAAATAGATGGAAAAAAGGGAAGTCAAGTGTATGGGGAAGGTGTTCTGATTATCTATACTGAAATTGATTAAAAAAATACCAGAATAGCGAATGAATTGATTCGTATATGATAAAGGGAAGGCACGTTTAGGGCACTTTTGGTCACGCAGCGAGCTTATACAATACTTTTTCTAAAATTTTTAGAGCTTCTTCCAAAGCTGGAACATATAGGTTTTAGAAAAAATATTATTAATAATCAACAAGAAAAAAGCCCCCATCTTTCGATGAGGGCTTTTTGAATCTGGAGCGGGAAAGGAGACTCGAACTCCCGACCCCAACCTTTTAGAGGTCAACGCTATTGCATTGCAAACCTAAAGTTGTGAAGAGTTTTTATTGGACTTTTTATGTATTCATAAAAAAAGCCCCGAAGGGCTTTTTAGTGTTTTTTAAACTTCATCATCAATGAATTCTGGTTGACCACCTCTCGGGTGTTCTTTTTTCTCAAAGGTATGTTCAAGGCTACGTTTTAGCTTTTCAATCGCGCCATGAATTGAAGCGTCAATATTTCCTGCTTTATGGTGCACTGCAACTGGTTTTAAGCCAGAAGGACGTGCTTCGATCATACAGTGGATATCTTTGTCTCCACCTTTGTCCCCATTTTCATCACTAAAATGAACCGAGAAATGTGTAATACGTTCGCTATGACGTTGGAATTCTTGAGTAAGTTCTGCACGTACATAAGTAATTAAACGTTCACTATTATGGATGTTTTTATCTGTGCGGATTTCAATATTCATAAATACCATCCTCTCTTTCTTACTGTGGATCTTTTCTATGCAAAACTTTTTTATGTTGGCATGTTTTAAGCATGCATGAACTGACTTCAATTGTACATTTTGATGGTGTAATGGTTTGTTATCTCCTGACTTAAACGTACTGCTTTTAATTTATTTTGAAGATCTTCATACCTTCAATATCAGTCCATCTATAAAAATATGCAAGCTGATTTTTTAAATTTTTATGAAAAATTGAACAAAAGGAGAGCAATTGTGCCCGAATCTTATCTATCTGGAGCAGAACTTATTGAGCAGATTCAAAAGTCTCCTTATTCACGTGATTTAGTCGGTTATCACGGACAGCCTCCAGAGGTGAAATGGCCTAATAATGCTAAGGTTGCCGTGCAATTTGTGCTGAATTATGAAGAAGGTGGTGAAAAACATATTGAACACGGCGACGAAGGTTCAGAGCAGTTTTTATCCGAGATTATTGGCGCTGCAAGTTACCCAGCCAAACATATGTCGATGGACTCTATGTACGAATATGGTTCACGTGCTGGTTTTTGGCGCATTCATAATGAGTTTCAACGGCGCAAGCTCCCCATGACCATTTTTGGAGTAGCAATGGCACTTGTTCGCAACCCTTATATTGTAGAGGCAATTAAACAAGCCGATTACGATGTGGTTTCTCATGGCTACCGCTGGCTTCATTATCAAGAGAGTGATCTTGAAGTCGAAAAACAGCATATGGAACAAGCTTTATCTGTTTTAGAAAACTTGTTTGAAAATAAAACCATAGGTTGGTACACCGGACGTGATAGCCCCAATACGCGTCAGTTGCTTGCTGAGTTCCCGCAAATACAATACGACTCTGATTATTATGGTGATGACCTGCCTTTTTGGACGACACTTACCGATACGGCGGGTGCGTCACGACCTCATCTGATTATTCCTTATACTTTGGAATGTAACGATATGAAGTTCTGCTCACCAGGTGGATTTAATAGTTCAGAACAGTTTTTTCAATATTTAAAAGATAGTTTTGATGTGTTGTATGCCGAGGGAGAAACTGCACCAAAAATGATGTCTATTGGAATGCACTGCCGTATTTTAGGGCGTCCGGGTCGTTTTAAAGCATTACAAAGATTCTTGGACTATATTGAAATGCATGATCGTGTTTGGGTATGTCGCCGTCAGGATATTGCAGAATATTGGTATAAAAATCACATAAATCAATAATTGATTATTAATTTTCCAACTTCTTAAGCAAATCTCACATCACTCTTGGCACTGTTATTGCTAAAACTCTATCACGACAACGAGTTTAGGAATAACAGTGTTTTTAGCCGAGTTTAATCAAGCCCCGCCCGACCAACTCAAGACTCTGTTAAACAACTGCGTCCATATTCCTGTATGGGCCGAAAAAATTATTTCAGAACGTCCCTACTCATCAACATCAGTACTTTTAGGGTATGCAGAACAATTAAGCCACACATGGTCATGGCAAGAGATTCAGGCCGCATTAGCCACCCATCCAAAAATTGGTGAAAGACAGGCAAAAAAGCAGCTCAATGCAAAGGAGCAAAATTTTTCAGCCCAAGAACAAGCTGGCATTTCCTTAGATGAACAAACACAACAAGCCCTGCTGCAAGGTAATATCGAGTATGAGCAGAAGTTTGGTTTTATTTTTCTAATTAAAGCCGCAGGTCTCAGTAGCGACGAGATTTTAAAAAAACTCCATCAACGTCTTCAAAACAACTTAGCTATTGAAAAAACAATTGTACATGAGCAACTCGCTGCAATTGCTCTATTACGTCTATCTCAGGAAGTACAAGCATGATCAGCACTCATATTTTAGATACGAATTTAGGTAAACCGGCGGCACAGATCGAAGTGAAGTTGTTTCATGCAGCCACTCATGAACTGATAGCGGCTGCAATTACCAACCAAGATGGGCGAGTGAGTGATTTTGGAATAAAAAACTTAGGTAAAGGTGCTTATCAACTTGAATTTGAAGTTGCCCCTTATTTTTCATCACAGCAAATCAAAACTTTTTTCCCCCGTGTTTGTATTCAATTTTTCATAGAAGACACCAATCAGCATTACCACATTCCATTACTGATCAGCCCGTTTGCTTACTCCACTTATCGCGGCAGCTAACTCAAATATAAATAGGAGAAAAATATGAATCATCAGCAAAAGAATACGATTTCTCCAGAGCATGAATATTTAGGAATTTCCAAAAGTTTTGCTTACGGCTTACAGCATGTACTCACCATGTATGGGGGTATTGTAGCCCCGCCATTGATTATTGGAACGGCAGCTGGCTTAAGCGCAGCACAAGTCGGAATGCTCATTGCAGCAGCCTTATTTGTAGGCGGGTTGGCAACTCTCATACAAACCATCGGAACCAAATATCTAGGGGCAAAATTACCTCTGGTGCAAGGTGTGTCTTTTGCTGGTGTGGCAACCATGGTTGCTATTATCACTACAGGCGGTGGTTTACCTGCTGTCTACGGCGCGGTTATTGCCGCATCTCTAATTGGACTATGCCTTGCACCTTACTTTTCAAAAATTATTCGTTTTTTCCCACCTGTTGTGACCGGATGCGTCATCACGATTATTGGGCTATCGCTATTACCCGTTGCGATTCGCTGGATGATGGGTGGCAACAATAAAGCACCTGATTGGGGTAGCGTCGAGAATATCTCTTTAGCTTTGCTGACCTTAGGCATTGTGATTATTCTAAATATGCTGCCACAGGCAAGTATTCGCCGTTTATCAATTTTGTTGGCTATTGTTGCTGGTACTACCCTTGCCTACTTTATGGGTTTTGGAGATTTTAGTCAGGTGAGCTCAGGCGCATGGCTGCAATTTCCACACTTATTTGCATTTGGTTTACCAACCTTCGAGCTTAGTGCAATTTTATCGATGCTAATCGTTACTTTGGTGATTATGACGGAAACCACAGCCGATATTATTGCTGTCGGAGACATTGTAGGAACCCAAGTCGATTCAAAGCGCATCGCCAATGGTGTACGTGCAGATATGTTTTCAAGCGCGATTGCCCCTATCTTTGGTTCATTCATGCAAAGTGCTTTTGCCCAAAATGTTGGACTGGTGGCAATTACAGGCATCAAAAGCCGCTTTGTCGTAGCAGCAGGCGGAGTCATTCTGATTATTTTAGGTCTATTACCTGTTATGGGCCGCCTTATTGCGGCAATTCCTATGCCAGTACTTGGTGGTGCGGGTTTGGTCTTATTTGGGTCGGTTGCAGCAAGTGGAATTCGCACTTTGGCAAAAATTGATTATAACGATCAGAAAAATTTGATTATTGTAGCAACTGCTTTATCAGCTGGGATGATTCCAATTATTAACCATGAATTTTATGCTCATTTCCCAGTTTGGGTACAAACTTTGTTCCATTCGGGTATTAGTTCGACTTGTATCTTTGCTATCTTATTGAATTTGTTATTTAATCACTTACCTTCATTTCGCAGCTCGCGTACCCCTCATTTAAGCCAAACAATAAACACACGAAATACACATTAATGAGTTAGTTTTTTAGCGCCCCACTTCGGTGGGCTTTTTTTAACCGTTGATCAAATTTGGCTTCATTTTTGCTTAAGACCCTGTATCCTTAGCGTGCTTTATTTGGGGGGAGATCATTTAAATGCAATTAAAGCAACTTGCGGCGACTTGTGCCTTGTTATCTGCAACTGCCATGGTTCAGGCAAAACCAATCTGGCAAGATTTTAGCGTGACTGGACTTTATGGTGAAAACTATGAAGTTGTAGATGACAAAGAAACCACCATTACTTTGGAATATGCAGCAAAAGTTAAATATGCTGATGTATTTTTCTTTATGGACCGCATGCGTGGCGAAAATGACCACAAGAGTACTTATTTTGAGTTATCACCACGTTTAAGCTTAGGCGAAGTGTCTGGCAAAAAACTGGCGTACGGCCCAATTAAAGATGTACTCATTAGTACCACTTGGGAAAGTAATAGCGAAAACGGCAATAACTTTGACAACTTCTTGTATGGTTTTGCAGTTGATTTAGATATCCCATATTTCCAATATGCGAATTTAAACTTCTACCGTGCGAACAATGAAAAAACTGACGACGATTATCAAATGACGTTCGTTTATGGCATTCCATTTAAAATCGCATCTGAAGATTTCTTGGTAGATGGTTTCCTAGACTGGTCAACCGCTGAAGGCGACCATGCGAGCGAGTTGAACTGGACAACTCAATGGAAATGGAATGTAGGTAAACACATTTCTCCTGATACACGTCTATACCTCGGTATTGAGCATTCAGTGTGGAATAATAAATTTGGTATTAAAGGTGCCGACGAAAATAACGTCAGTGCTTTGGTTAAATACCACTTCTAAAATTTTTATTTAGAAGATAAAACAGCAAGGAAAACTCCTTGCTGTTTTTGTTTTTAATCGAGTGGATTACCCACAATATTGCTAATAATTCCCTGCATAATATGTCCGCCTTGTTCACGGCGTAGTTCTGCATACCATGCCTGCGTGACCGTTTCATCTTTCATATGCGTTACGTCACAGCGTTTGCGCGCACGAAGCACCAATTCATTGGCACGTTCATTACGCTTGTTTTGATAGCGGCGTAAAGCATCTTCTAGACCCAAAGTGTTAATTTGCAAAGACCGCGCTAAATAAATCGCGTCTTCCATAGCTTGGCAACCGCCTTGCCCAATATCAGGTGTCGTGCTATGTGCAGCATCACCTAAAATCACCACACGACCTTTATAAAACTGTGTGAACGGTTCAATATCATGGATTTCAACCCGATTGGTTTTTTGCGGGTCTAAGCGCTCAATAAGCTGCTGCACTGGTTGACACCAATCAGCAAAATATTGTTTTAAAAGTTTTTTATATTCATCCCGATTATTCTCTAACCCTGCTGGTAAAGGTACATCTAAAAAGAAATAAAAACGTCCATCCGCAACTGGCATCAGAGACGCGCGCTTGCCCTCTCCTACATAAGTCGTCCATTGCTGAGCTGGTGCTAAATCTTCGGATATTTCAACCAGACCATTCCAGTTCACATAACCTGCATAGCGACGTTGTACCTGCTGACCTAACACATAGGCTCGAGTCATTGAATGCGTACCATCTGCCCCTATGAGTAAATCAGCCTGTGTTGAGCTACCATCAGCAAAATGTACCTCTACAAAATCAGCTTTATCTTCAAGGCTGACCATTTTTTTGCCTAAATAAATCTGATCTCGACCAAACTCATCCATTAACATATTTTGTAAATCGGCACGTGCAACCGGATAAGGGCGTTGTCCTACTTCTTCAATTAATGGTCGTAAACTGAATTGTGTCATCACATCTCCAGTTAAACCATCTACATAGGCCAAGTCATCCATTTGTCCACCAAGTTTGGCGATTTTGTCAGTTAATCCCAGATAGTTCAGACATTTCACCCCATTCGACCACAGTGAAATTGCGGCGCCGACCGGAAGAATCTTTTCAGTTTGCTCAAAAATACGAACTTGGTGACCAAATTTCTTTAATGCAATGCCTGTGGTTAGACCTCCCATTCCCGCACCAATAATCACCACATTCATAACACGCTCCTATAGATATTCACCTATAGGGTGCTTATGCTAAAAACATGCCATCGTTCAAAATTTATTTAGCTTTTCCACAAAACTGGCATGCACCATGCTTATATATTTATGTATAAAACTCATCTCAACACGCTCAGTGTGAGTGCAGTTTTAAATGAAAAATCATGTTTTTAACAAGAAATACGGATACTCCATTATGGCAACATTGCACGCTCCAGCTTTTGAACTTCCTGAAATTTTGAATACTAAAACAAATTTGGCAGATGCCCGAATTGGTGCACAAGTAATTGAGTGTTCAGATGATTTCTTTGCAGAAGCAAAGCGTATGCTGCAATTTGAAGCACCTATTTTTGTTGAAGATAAATTTGATGATCATGGCAAATGGATGGACGGTTGGGAGACCCGCCGTAAGCGACATGCAGGCTATGACTGGTGTATTGTGAAACTAGGTGTGAGTGGAAAAATCAGTGCACTTGATATCGATACCACGTTTTTTACAGGAAATTATCCTGCATCTGCATCATTAGAGGCATGTTATGCACCAAATGGTGACCTTACTGGGGTAACGTGGCAGAGTATTTTGGAAAATACAGAGCTAGGGCCGAGTCAACATCATATTTTTATGGTCAATAATGATGCAATTTTCACGCATATACGCCTCAATATTTTCCCAGATGGTGGTGTTGCCCGTTTACGCGTTTATGGTGACGTTCATATTCAGGTGACCGACCACGAGCAGACTCTCGATTTATTGGCGTTAGAAAATGGCGGTCGTGTAATTGCTTATAGCGATGCGCACTTTGGACATCCACGTAATTTGATTAACCCAGGCCGTGGCGTCAACATGGGAGATGGGTGGGAAACCAAACGCCGCCGCGCACCAGGTTATGACTGGTGTATTCTTGCATTGGGTAAAAGCGGAAAAATTGAAAAAATTGAAATTGATACGGCGCATTTTAAAGGTAACTTTCCTGCTGAAGTTTCTATTCAGGCGGTCTACCTTGAAAATGCAACCGATGCACAGCTGATTCCACAAAGTATGTTTTGGTCTTACTTACTTGAAGCCCAACCTATGCAAATGGACCATATTCATGAATATATGAATGAAATTTTACAGCATGAAAAAGTCTCGCATATCCGTATTAATATGATTCCGGATGGTGGTATTAGCCGTGTCCGTTTATGGGGAAAAATTGCCAAGTCATGATCATGAAGAATATTCAAATTCAGCCTTTAACCATTGAGAACTTTCAGCCCTTCGGAGAAGTCATTTGTTGTGACGGGCATGATTTTTTTCATATTAATGATGCACACACCGAACGCTACCATGCGCTCGTCGAAACTGAAATTGAAGGCGAAGCAAAGGCAGGAATTAGTATTTTCCGAAATATTAAGGCCAGTGTGTTACCTATGGAAATTTCAATGCTAGAGCGCCATCCGAAAGGCTCTCAAGCATTCATTCCATTACAGGAACAAAAATTTTTAATTATTGTGGCCCCTGCTTTAGATGAAAATACTCCTGATATTTCAAAACTATGCGCTTTTGTTTCGGATGGCAAGCAAAGTATCAATTATCGGGCAGGTACTTGGCATCATCCTTTGCTTACCTTTGAAGCGCCGAGTGATTTTGCAGTAGTGGATCGAATTGGAGGCGGTGCAAATTGTGATGTTTTTCAATTTCCAGAAGCTATAAAAATTACTGTCTAAATTAAAATAGACAGATCTGTCTATTTTTTAATTTAATAGTAGAACCCGTTGTGATGATTTTCAACAATTTAGATTTACACAAAAAATCCCCGCCATTTGAGCGGGGATTTTTCATTCATTTTTAAACAGTAATATCAGCTAAGTTGCCCTTCTGCTCAAGCCATTGCTTACGGTCTGCTGCACGTTTTTTTGCAAGGAGCTTGTCGAGTAAACCTGCCGTTAAATGTGCATCATCTAGATCAAGCTGAACCAAACGACGGGTGTTCGGATCCATTGTTGTTTCACGTAATTGAATTGCGTTCATCTCACCCAACCCTTTGAATCGGGTAATTTGCGGATTCTTATTGCCTTTAACATTTTTCAAAATGGTTTCAAGCTCTTCATCATCTAGCGCGTAATGGACATCTTTACCAATGTCGATACGGAACAATGGTGGCATTGCTACATACAAATGCCCTTCTTCAACCAATGCTGGAAAATGTTTAACGAATAAAGCGCAAAGCAAAGTCGCAATGTGTAAACCATCCGAGTCGGCATCGGCCAAAATACAGATTTTGCCGTAACGTAATTCAGATAAATCATCACTACCTGGGTCTACACCAATTGCAATCGCAATGTCGTGAACTTCCTGAGAAGCAAGTACTTCATCTGAAGAAACTTCCCATGTATTTAAGATTTTTCCACGAATTGGCATGATGGCTTGAAAGTTCTTATCACGCGCCTGCTTGGCACTACCGCCCGCAGAGTCACCCTCGACAATAAAGAGTTCACTTTCTTCACGTGTTTGGCCCACGCAGTCTGCCAACTTACCCGGTAAAGCCGGGCCAGAAACAATCTTTTTACGCTCAACTTTTTTTGCAGCTTTTAAACGTCGTCCTGCTTTAGAAATTGCCATTTCAGCAAGTTGCATGGCAATTTCAGCATGCTGGTTGAGCCAGAGCGCAAACGCATCTTTAGCAATGTTTAAAACAATATTGGCAGCTTCACGACTCGAAAGACGCTCTTTGGTTTGACCAGAGAACTGTGGTTCTTGGAACTTAAGCGATAAAATATAGTTCACGCCATCCCAAACATCTTCAGCCGAAAGTTTAAGATTACGTGGTAATAAATTACGTAACTCACAGAATTCACGTAGCGCTTCGGTCACTCCCGAACGCAAACCGTTCACATGAGTACCACCTTGTGCAGTTGGAATCAGGTTGACATAACTTTCTTGAACCTGTTCGCCACCCTCTACATTCCAGCAAATCGCAAATTCACATGCCGCACGGTCTGCTTGCCCACTGCTTACAAATGCAGGGTTTGGTAGAATTTCACGGTCTTGCAATTCATCCATCAAATAATCGACAAGGCCATTTTCAAATTGCCATTCGATTTTTTCATCATTAATTTGATCGATATAAGTGATTTTTAAACCAGCAGCTAAAACAGCTTTGGCTTTTAAATTATGTTTAAGTGCTTTTAAAGCAAATTTTGGGCTATCAAAATATTTGGCTTCAGGCCAGAAACGTACCGTAGTTCCTGTCGCACGTTTAGGTGCTTTACCTTCTAACACCGCTAAAGGTGCAACAGGTTCGCCTTGCTCAAAGGCCATCTGGTATAAATTACCCTGACGCTGAACTTCTACTTCAACACGTGTAGATAAAGCGTTTACAACCGAAATCCCCACACCATGTAAACCACCTGAAAACTGATAGTTATCAGTACTAAACTTACCACCAGCATGCAGCTTGGTTAAAATGATTTCGATACCACTTTGGCCATATTCAGGGTGAATATCGACTGGCATACCACGGCCATTATCTTCAACCGATAACGAACCATCTTTATAAACCGTGACACAGATTTTGTCGGCATGACCGGCTAAGGCTTCATCGACAGCATTATCAATAACTTCTTGGGCTAAATGGTTAGGACGAGAAGTATCGGTATACATCCCCGGACGACGACGAACAGGGTCTAAACCGGAAAGAACTTCAAGCGATTGAGCCGTATATTGTGTCACGTTGTACGTTTTCCTTATTTGATGGTGTGCGCAAAGAATTCGATCACTAAGGGTAATTTTTCTTCAAAATCTTCCATGGCATGATTGCCATGAGCATCCGTCAAAATCAATGAGGATGGTGTTGCAGCACTATAATAGCGTTGTGCTTGACGATAATCCAAAATTTCGTCGCCTTGTTGCAACAAGACGAGTATTTTGTCAGCATTTTCAGGCTGTTTCAGTTCCAGTTGTTCTAACTGTCGTAACTGAACATGATCAATTGACCATTGATCGTTCACCTTATAAGGCATGCTTTCAACTTGAAATAACTCATCAAACAGCTTCCATGGTTGCATAGCAGGGTTAATCAGTACAGCCGGAATATTATATTTCGCGACAAAATATGTCGCAAAAAATCCACCAAGACTACTGCCGACTAAAGCCACCTCTTGTAAAGACTCAATCAGCTCTGAAACCTGTGCTACTACCTGTTCCGGAGATCTATTTAAATCTGGCAAATGCACATTTATGCCCAATTCGCTACAATACTGCTTAAGGCTGAGCCCTTTAATTGAAGAAGAGCTACTATTAAAGCCATGGAGGTAGATAATATTCATATATTTTCCCTCTAAATTGAGAATAAACTCACATTTTTGTTCTCAGTTTGTATATAAAAACACTATTGTCAGACAAGAAAAACCACTCAACTTACCATTCATCAGTATTTTAAAAACATGTGTTATTTAAACTACTAAGATGGAAACGTTAGCTGCCGTTCATAAAAAGTACAGCTTAAAACGTCGGTTATAACGTAAATGGGGAAAAGATATGCCGAGCTTAACACCGTTACATGAAACTTATTGTAAATGGGATCGTACGCCACCTAGTCAGGCCGACGTACTAGAAGGTTTAGCTCAACTGTTCAGTACCAGCTTAAATGGTGTACATGAATTAATACAAGTCATTAATATTGAAGTATTAAAAAATGCTTTTGGTATTAGCGCCCAAAATGCTAAAAATTTCCAAAAACGGCCTTCTGTCCAAAAGGCATATCAGTTTTCTTATGGTGCCTTACAAAAATATGGTAGTTGTTTTTTAGCACCAGGGTTACGTCGTATTATTGAAAAATTTCCAACCCTTCATGAGAAGCCATTAACGCCAACCCTTCATTTTTTAGTAGGAGTGTTAAATGGTATTTTCGGAGACTATCTGCTTAAACAACATAGTCCCCTCGCCTTGCCAATGGTTCTATACGACCACTACGGTGCAATCCAACAAGGCGAACTTGCAGGCCGTATTGTAATTTTAGTTCATGGTTTGTGCATGAACCATCTTACTTGGTCAAATGCACATTATGGCGGGATTGGTGAGCGTCTGTTAGCGCAGCGTGATCACAACACGATGCTGTATTTAAATTACAATACAGGCCGCCGTATTTCAGCCAATGGCCGCAGTTTCTCAAATTTATTAGAAGATTTAGTACAGCGTAATCCAAGAATTACCAGCATTGATTTAATTGGTCATAGCATGGGTGGATTAGTTTCCCGTAGCGCACTGTTTTACGGTAAACAAAATATGTACCAATGGATTCATATGGTCGAAAACCTCGTCTGTATTGGATCTCCCCACCACGGTGCAGTACTTGAGCGTTTTGGATTTGCACTACAAGATCGGCTAGGCGCTTTTCCATTTGTTGGCCTAATTGGTCAGCTGGTTAACATCCGTAGTAATGGGATTTTAGACCTACGCCATGGTAGTGTTCGAGATGATGACTGGGAATACATGGATGCCCGTATTGGTATGATGGATGACAACCGTGCTCCGGCTCCTCTACCTTCCCATATCAATACCTTTTTAGTGGCAGGAACACTCGAGTTTGAAAAGGTGCGTAATAAAGCGCTTACTGTGATTGGCGATTACTTAGTCAGTGTGAAAAGCGCACTGGGCGAACATCCAAATCCACGTTTTCAGCTTAAAGTTCCAGACTCACATAAAGCGGTGTTTTATGGCTTAAATCACTTTGAAATTCAGTATCACTCAAGTGTTGCCGAACAGATTACTCGTTGGTTATATCCTCATGTGAATGATTATGTGCAAGACGGTATTCAAACCCATATTATTGATATGCCGAACTATACGCTCGAAGATTTAGAAGGAATTGTAGAGACTTAAAAAAAGCCCAACTTTTGTTGGGCTTCTTCTAAATTGTATAGTTTACAATCATTTAAATCTGTCATAAATTTTATATTTAGAAATATTCTTAATCGATGTTTCCTTATGTAAATATCCATTTAAGACAGATATAATATTTATATCTTCCCCTATTTTACCGCAAGACAAATTTACGTCGACAGAGTCCTCTATTTTGAATCCTTCTTTAATTTTTTTTTGATCTAATGCTCTTGAGTAAGCAAATGAATTATTAGGACTATAAATCATAATAAGATCAGTTTTATTATTTTTCATATCAGCCCAATAAATATAATAGTCTTTAGTTTTATACTGGATATGGCTACATGAACCAGTAGAAATCCAATTTTTATCTTTTAGATTAAATCCTATTTGTTTTACTAGTTTTTTATTTTCTAGGCTAAAACTATCATCCCAGACATCAGAACATTGGACGTCTGGCAGCACACTCACTTGTACTGCTGGTTTACTCCAATACTTCATACATTCTTTCGCACTTTCTGCATATAAATTTATGCTATTTAATAAAAGATATATCATTACTGCTATCTTTAATAATTTCATTATTAACTTAGACCTTTATTCTAAAATTTTCAAAAAAATTTACTACTATCTTACATTCAAGCTTATCTTATATTTTAGAAATCAAATAATATTTTTAGATAGCATTCAAGTTAGCTAAAACATTTTACCCTCCACAATCAATCATTTTATTATTCACAAGCTTTCTTGATTATTTTATTAAAGTATAAACTAACACCATTTTTATCAACATCTGCTAACATTGCTACTAAATGTAGCTGTCCTTGATCATCAAAATATGACCTTTCTTGAAATGAGTTATATATAGCAACATCGATTGGAACAATATTAAATTCTTTGTTTTTCAAATCAACGATCATTTTTTTATTTTTATTAAAAAGTTTTCTAGCATAAATAAGATTTCGTTTAGAGTCACTTTCAACTAGGCAATTATTATTTTTATCTAAAGTAATAAACTCTTTAGTCTGATCTTCCTGTGTTTTACTTATAAAAAAGTGATATTGACATGGTGAGCCACAACTACCATAAGCATGAAAAATATTTTCATTTACTTTATCAACCTCCGGGTATCTCATGTCTCTTAAAATAAAATTAGTTTTATTATCAGCGTTTTTTTACGACATCACAATATTCTTGATCATGCCCTTTACATTTCAATTCAACATTAAATGTATCTTTTGCATAGATGGTCGATCCAATAATAAATCCACAAAAGGTAAGAGCGAATATAGTTAGCTTCGTAATATAAAAAAGGTAAAATTTTATAATTTTATTTTTTAAATCTTTAAGCACGTTTATGCTTTTCTCTATAACCATGAACACTAATCTCTTAATTATCAAAAGACTCAATTTTCCAACCAAAAAATTAATTCTGATACTTTTTTTAACACTTACACTAGACCTAAAAGAAAATTAGTATTTCTATAAATTAAAGGCACTAAATAAATTATTTCTTATCACCACCACAAGGATTTTTTATTTTCTTTTTAACCAATATTTCCCCATAATCATTTGCAATTAAATTTAAACTACCATCAGGTGAGAAAAAACTCTCCTCCTTAAAATAACTATAATAATCAAATCTTTGTAACAACCCATTAAATTCTTTAGTTTTTAAATCGACAATTTTTCTAGGCTTATTTGTAAACAATTTTCTAGCATAAATGACTTTTTTCTGACTATCACTTTCAATTAAACAATTATTTTTATTATCAATAGTAATAAATTCGTCTGTGGAATCCTCTTTATTTTGACTATAGAAAAGCGTAACTAAACATGGAGACCCACAAGATGTTTTCACTTTATATAAGTTTTTATTTATTTTTGAAATATTTAAAAGTTTGACATCTTTTATAACTATTTCATTCTTACTATTTATAGTTCTCACAATGTCACAATTAGAACTATATTCATCCTTACATTTTGCAGAAACTACAAAAGTATCATCATTTGCATATATATTAAAACTAAAAATAATTCCACTTAATAAAAAAATTGATATAAAAGTCTTTTTCATATTAAATCCTGTAACTTCCCTTATCTTTCGTTTAAATATTTCAATCATGTTCTATCCTATAACTACTTCCATCAACATCTTCATCACTTAGGTATTAAAACCTTTATCTTAGATATGCCGAGCCATATGCTTAAATGTTAACAATGAACTGTAAAGATATATAAAAAGTGAACTTATGTTAGGCTTTTTTATAAAATTTTAAAACTTTTCTTACTTTTTTTAAATATTAAAAAATAGAAAAGGTTATAAAGAACCCTATATCAATTATTTATCCTTATAAAATAGATTATCTTTGATATCTAAAACTTCATCGGAATAAAGATAATATTTTCCTTTCTTAAAGACTACTTTTCCTAACTTTTCACCAGTTTGAACTTTAAAGAAATATAGTTCGTTATTTTTCTCTTTCACTTTACATATATAAGATTTATCAACCTGAAAGCCAGCAATAGAATACTCACACTTTTTGGGTGTTAGCGTTAAAACCGATTCTATCGTCGCAACATTACCACCCGGCAACTCTTCTGAACTATAATAATGATAAGTACCATTCCACTTATCTGCATTTGCAAATGTGGTAACAAAAAGAGCCAGCAATAATAAACAAAAATTTTTCATTTAATTAATTTATAAATAATCAAGTCAAACTATTATAACCAAATTACAATACAATAAAATATTTTATTGTTTTATAAATCAACTATTAAAAATACTCTTTTTGAAAATTAATTCTTACCACAATTACCAAATCTAGAGAAATATATGAAAGAAATTGTTGTTTTTGACTTGGATGGGACATTACTATCGGGTGACTCTACAAAGGCATGGTTAACAGATAAATTGAAGTCTAATATTTTTAGATTTATCGCTGCACTTATTGTTACACCCATCGCTTTACCTCTTATGAAATTTAAGAAATATAAATCTAAAGGCGCTTCATTGTATTTATGGATTGCAACGTATAGTTTGAACGAAGAAGAATTAAAATACAGCTTTAAAAATTTCTCTAATAATATCAAAAACTCTCCCTCCAGTTCATTATATTGGTTTGAGCAAGGTATAGCCGAAGTTAAAGATCATTTAAACAATGGAAGAATTGTGTTTATTGCCACGGCTGCACCAGAAAAGTTAGCGAGCATTTTACTCGAGTCTACCAATCTAGATGTACGAATTATTGGTACTCCTTTACAAAATAAACTAGGAGGATGGGTAAGTGGAACACATTGTAGGGCTGAAGAAAAAGTAAAAAGATTGAATAAGCTTGATATCAAACAACCTTGGTTTGCAACATACAGTGATGATATTGATGATGGCTTACCTATTTTGATGGGCGCCAAAAAGCCCTACTTAATTAATAGTGATAACAACAAAATTAAAAATATTAAAATCAAAAATTTAAAGCTATTAAATTGGTTTTAAAGTTATGATATGAGTATTGTTTATATAAGCTTTCTACCGACTAAATAAAGATAGTATAGGCACTTTTATTACTAAAAGTGCCTATAAAAGTGATTTTTACCGGTTAATCTGGCACTAAATTAAATATAATTACACACTTAAGAATTAAGTAAAATATTAAAGCTCTATTTTATTTGATGAATTTGCATAAAACCTTCATTGCATTCTAAAGTTGAACCTTTTAAATTCTCACATTTAATTTTATTACCTTTTGTTAATCTAAATTTAAAACCATCATTAACTTTATAGCCTGATTTAAATTCTTTTGACATCACTCCCCAAACAGTAGGATTGTTTTGAACATATATAGAATTTATAGTATAAATATTTAAAGAATCATCCAGAGTAATTTTCTTTATATGATTTTGATCAAGAAAATTATAATCATATTGACCTTTTTTATTTGGTAAAACACTTGTATCCATTAGTTTAACAACAGCAATTTCTTTTGCTTTTTTATTAAAAATATAAAATTTATTTATGATATAAAAATCACCTCTTAATACATTTTCCGTATATTCCACAAAACCAATAAAATTATTATCTGAAAAATATGATGAAATAATATATCGATTCAAACCATATATTTTATTATTATCCAAAGTATATATATTATTTCCTTTCCTCAAAAGAATACTATAAGAATGAGCATTTTCATCACTAGAATTAAAAGAATTTTCTTTAGTTAGAATTTCATAATCTTGATCTATTTTTACAGATTGACCAATTTCATTAATACTTTGATATCCTTGAGAAATAAAACTATTTGAATCATCATATAGAATAATATTTTTTGCTTGAGAAAGGTCTGGTATTAATAAAGCTAATATTAAAAATAATTTACTTCTAGACATCTAATATACTCAATTTATCGACATAACATTATTGAATTTAAATCAATTATTTATTCAAGCTTATAGTTACAAACTCATATAAAGTAATGTTTTTAGTTTAAAGTATTCTTAAATTCAGTACCACTTAATTTTTCTAAAAAATACTTGTTAGCAGTTTCCTCATGTACATAATTATGTGCAAGAAGGTATTCAAACTCATAATTAATGAATTGAACTATACATTCAAAGATTTGGAAGGGATTGTAAAGACGTAAAAGAAGCCCAACTTTTGTTGGTCTTCTTTAATTAATTGGCTTTTGTAGAGGGAAGAAAATATTTTTAAATTTCAACTTTCCAAGCTTTATTGGCAACTACTTTTCCATTTTTCATATTTAAAACAATGTTATAAGCTGCTGTACCACCATTATTAAAAGTATTTAAAATATAAATATTATTATTTAAATAATATATTTTAAAATCAGCAAGCTCATTCTTGCCTCCATCGACACCATCTTTAGGGAAAAAATATTGCTCGAGCTCAGTTCTACTGATTTCTATTCTGTTATCTTTTTCTTTAACAATAATTTTATCAAGTTGTAAAAAATTATTGTTAGGTAAGCTACCATCTGTACCAAAGAACTTTTTATCATTAAAATACTTATATTCACCTTTAAAAGTTTTATAAAGTTTAGGATCTAAAATAGCTTTTTTTGCATACACTTCTACTATTATATTTTTATCACTATAAACAGCTTTTTCTCTAGAATATTGAGATAGTTTAATAGAAGTGTAACCACCAAAACTATTTATTCTATTTTTATAGACAAATCCAGTTACACCATTACTTGCATTAACTAAACAAAAATTATTAGTCTCTTCATCCATCACACAAGAAACAATTTCATTATTATTTAATTTGGTTGTAACTTTCGAACTTAAACTTGAATTTTCCCTTACATTCACATACCCATCTTTATCTTGAATAAAACCAAAATCAGCATATGAAGCCTCAGTAGATCCAATCATGAAAGTGGTAAAAACTATAAATTTAAGATATTTAGTCATTCGGTATTAACTTTTATTAATAAGAAAATATTTTCAATATTACCAATTATTTATAAGCAGCAAAAAATTATATTAATTTATTACTGCTTATAAGAATATATTTATATTAAAATATTTCTATTTTAAAAAATATGAATACATATCATTATTTTCAATTTTCGAAACAATATTTTTATCACCCTTTCTCTTTTCAATAATATCTTTAATTAAAAAAAGTTTATTTTTATCAGGAATCAAGGAAAAAGAATATTGAATTGGGAAATTCTCATAATTAACTTTTCCAGTTAAAGTAAAATCTTCAGTTACTTTCTGAAAATCATATACCACTTGATATGACTTATCTTTTTTATTATACTTTATAGATGATAATTTTGTAAATTTCATTGAAGCATCATTTAAACTTCTTAATTTAACATTTATTGATAAAAATGATGGATTGTATATTCCTAAACTTTTTTTATTAAATACATATATATCACTTTTAAATTTTTTTGAATCATTATTGGATACAGGATTTGTATAACTTTCAATTGAAAAAATAGAAATATTATTATCATTATAAATAATACTAGTACCAATTGCTCCAACATCTGAAATAACAAAAGGAAGTTTATACTGACTTTCCCCTAATAGAATTTTAGGTTGATAGCTTATAAAGTAATAATTCTTTCCTTTTATTTCATTATTATTATTCAAAACCGGATTTAGTAAAACTGTAACTTCGCCATATGGAACAGTAATGATATTTTTTTTCAAATCTACATTTTTGCTGACATCAGTATATATAAAGGAAGAATTTAAAACACTCCGGTACCCTAATTTGACATTTACTGGCTGATCTTGATTATTTTCTATATTAAACTCAGCATTAGCAGCATTAGTCCAAGCTAACATACCAATTAAAAAAAATTTAAACATGCAGTTTTCTCAGTTTACAAAAAATATTAATCTTTAAATTTAAAATTTACATCAGTCAACTGAACATACTAGTTTCATCTCTTTAAGATTATTATCTGTTGTATAATTAATTGCAAAATTTAAATTTATTAAATCTTCTTTTCTAAAGATTTTCGGAACTATATTCCAAACATTTTTACCGTTAGTAACGAATGCCAAATTAAATTCCGGAACTTTATTATTATTCATATCAATCTGATATTCCAAAGAAAATCCGTCTTTTTTCTTACCAACAATATTATATATACGTGGCTCCTTTAACCCTTGATCACAAGCTTGATATATATAAATTTTGTTTTTTAAAATTTTAATTGTACTTTCACTACAATAACATTCACCTGTTTCTAACTCTTTCACAATACCATTTGTGTATTTAAATGGTTTTATTAGGTTTCCCTCTAAACTATCAAGGTCCAGATATGACTTTTTCAAATCTTTTATTTTAGAATTATTAAAATCACTTAAACATTTATAGTTTTCACTACTTGCTTCTTTCCCATTAAATTTACATTTTAAATTTCTATTTTTCAACCAAGAACGTTGAGTATCTACCAGATACTTAACTTCATTTTTATTATCACTGATATAGCTTTTTATATCTGAATATATACTATTCAGATCATGCTCACTATTACTATATATTGTTTTCTCGTCTAATCGTTGTGGTTTATAATCTGCAGCATTTGAGTAAATACATACGCTGGAAACCAATAAAAAATTATAAAATTTAATAAAACTAGTTCTCACTATATGTACCTTCAATAAAAATTAATAAACTCACCATGTGTAGGCGTATCAAATTTAACAGTAACAATATTATCTATTGCTTGTAGTATACTAAATTTACCTATATCATCTTGTGCATTACTTAAAATATTAAAATTTATATTGCACATGCTATTTAAATTACTTCTACACTCATAATCTTTTACTAGCATATTTGTTAATTGATTAGCAAAAAACCTAGAAATAGTTTTTCTATCAGCACTCTCAATAATTTTCTCACCATCTGTAGGATAATTTTTATACAAGTTTGTGATTAATTTTTTGAGTCTTTAAAATATTTATCATCATTACTTGCATTTGTAACACTACATAAAATAGATAGAAAAATAAATGTAAATAATTTGTATTTCATAAATTATACCTAAGCTGATAACCTATTTTACAAGAAAAAATTATAAAAAACTTCGCAACATTTTTTATTTTTCATTTACATTTTTTTGAAACTAATAGGGGAACATTTACTCTTTAAATATCTTCCTCGTGAAAAATACTTTGATATTTATGTAACAATAAAAAATATTACTAATTTTTTAAAAGGTTCATTAAAAATTTCTCTCTGTACCCCAACTATTGGGGTACAATCAAAGTATATATTAGTCTAATTTAAGTCCTTTTTTTATTTTAAATTTTTCTTTAAAATTTTACCATTTTTATCTCTATAACTTATTACGCCTGAACTATCAATTGAGTAGTAATCTCCTATTTTTTCCACTTTTAAATCAGGCTTTATTTTTATTAAATAAAATTCAGAACTAGAACTTTCATCTGTATCAATATATTTTTCAGCAATAGAATAAAAGCTATCTTTGAATTGAGGTAGGAATCTAAATGTATTTATATTTAACGAATCCACTTTTGTGTCATTAAGTACATTTATAAAATCAGGAGATATTTTTTCTAATTCAGAGAAAGAGTAAGCCCGATTATTAGAATTTTCAAGTTGCGTACATTTCTTAGCTGAGTTCTTCTCCCTACATTTAGAAAAAAAATCTGACGAAATTGGTAAATTGAGTTTTTTTATCACATTATTAGAACTAGAATTATTATATTTATTTATGCCTTTATCTATTTCAACTCTAGATTTAAAATCAAAACTTCCATTGCTATATGTATAACAAGTTTTGACTGCGCTATAAGAATTCCGATATTGATTAAAGTCACCATTTAAACAAAATGAATTACTATCAGACGAGAATTCTATAGGTTTGATATTTGACATCACACTTAATGAAGCAGGGAATGTGAAAACCTTAAACTTTTCTAAATCAATAACTGCAAAATATAAATAGTTTTTTTCTTTAAAATTCATTAAAATTTTGTTTTTATCAAAATTCGATATTTTGTTTTTTAAAATATTATTATAATCTTTTAATCTTTCTTTGGAACAAAAATCCACCTCATCATAATCGATTGAGCAGTCCTTGACATCGATTTTATTGATATCCTTAGCTACAGATGTATTACTTGAGTATCCTAAAATTAATAAAACTACAAGTATAGTTGAGCTAACAGATACATTTTTCATTTTTTCACCATTTAGTCTATTTTTACAGATCGGCCAATTTAATTAATATTTTATATGCTTAAAAAAATACTATTTAAATCACCATGGAGAATAATATTTTCCCTGTGAAATTTTTGGCACTAACAGAGCTGATATTAAAAAATACTTTTTTAAATATATATCTAATCTCATCACTTTTCTTTACTTAAAGATAATGGGTTTTTAAGCAAATGGTATGGATCAAAATGCCCCACCAATCCTCTACTATCTTGATCCTTTGCTGGTAATGATTTATTACCTTTCCCATGATCTTTCAAATACCAAACATCAAAACTTTGATCCTTTTCTAATTCGATCACTAACAATAAATATTTCCACAAAATTCAATCTCCCTTAAATCTTAAAGGATTGCCAATCTCAATTTATACTTCTTGACTTAAATAGCTGTAAAATAAAAAAGGGAATTCTATCTTTAAGATAATATTCCCAAGTTAACTTGATTTTAAAAACTATCAGACTATTATTTCTAAATAAGACGAATGACCTATTAAAATTTATTTAACAATATAGATTAATCCTCATAGCAACTTATATAATCTTTAGAAAACAATCCAATAGAATCAATTTTACCTTGGTGATTAGCAGTGTAAATATAATAAGAATCAGAGTGCTGTGAGA
Organism: Acinetobacter sp. UC24323; assembly: GCF_024151445.1. Taxonomy (NCBI): domain Bacteria; kingdom Pseudomonadati; phylum Pseudomonadota; class Gammaproteobacteria; order Moraxellales; family Moraxellaceae; genus Acinetobacter; species Acinetobacter sp. UC24323. The sequence goes on from NZ_JAHIBY010000006.1 coordinate 149,537, forward strand.
GAAATTTATATTCATAATAGCTACCTCCCTCTTCCGCATCCATTTTTTTTGTTTTGGTAATATTTTTCAGCTTCAATAATTTTTTTTCATTTTCTCCAACGCTTATTCCATTAGCATCTATAGCATTAGGTTTTGTTGTATTTATTGCTGTTACCACTCCTCTTTTATCAACATCTACATTAGTTTGGTTATCATTAATAATAAGATTTTTTGATTTTTCACAATCTTTTACATTACTAATATCTTTATAATTTTGCACTATTATATTATTTTTATTTTTTTTAAAAACATCATCAAACTTATCTCCTAAATGAATACCATCAAGTTGATTAAAAGCTAAATTACTATTACTTAAAGCATGAACTTCTTTTTCTGCACATCCAGCAAAAAAAAGTATCAGCACAAATAAACTCTTTTTTTTCATCCTCAAATATCCTCTATATTTGCTAATAATCCTTGCATATGCAAATGATTATTATGTCTTGGCTTTTTGCTTTTTAGTTGAAAACACTTTGGAAAAATATAATTATGCTCTACACCTGCTTTAGCATTAGTGAAATATTCACTTATCATTAATTTGGATTTCCCCCATCCAAAGCTTATGAAATTATTTATTAGCTCTAAACTTCTTTGGTGGTCATACATTTCATCCTGTAAAGTCACAGCTTTAGCTTTTTTATCTTTTCTAAGATATCTTATATCTCCCGCTTCTCCATTAATATGGGATGCGCTCTCTCCGGGCGATCCATTGACTGTACTAAAACCATTGAATGAAATATCATCATAGCCCGATTTGCATAATCCACCTAAAAAAGCAGCCATTTCCACACTAGCAAGATAGTATCTTTGCTGTCCACTATTCATTAACATTTTATATCCGACATCACCCTGACGGTACGATGAGAAAGGTCGGACATCTATTAAGAAAATATTACCATTACCTAGTACATCCTTTTTTTCCCATCTCTTAGCAACTACATATCTCGATTTTCCTAAATTATGGGATTTCCCTTTTTGATCATAATAAATAAACTCAGCAAAACCTGTTGCAGCTTTATTCTCTCTTTTTATTTTCCCATTATGATAAATATGAAATCTAGTTGTATCACTTGTAATACTAGCTTGATTACTAACAGTTGTTAATGGCTTACCTCCATTTTCAGTATAAGTATTACTTTGTTTTACTTCATTTTTATTATTTTTCTGAGTTTTAGCTTGATCAGCTTGTTTTTTGGCAGTTTCCTCCTGCTTTTCTTTCTGATGCTTATTTAAATTTACATTTTGCTTCTGTTTTGCATCATTAGCTTCATATGCTTTTGAAGCATGAACCGCACTCCCATTCACTGTAAAAGCTTTTGTTACAGTATTTTTTTCAACTCGACTTAATATTAAACTTTTTCCCTTTATACCGAAGCCAAAAACAAATCCTGTTAACATTCGAACATTCAGTATACCGCGGCTATCTGTCCTTTTAGAGATTTCTCTACCTCTGTAAAAAATACTAAACAAAGTATTTGGAACAGGTTTATTATCCTGAGTTACTGAAATATTAAAAGAATGTACAGGAAGACTTACTTTTACAGTTTTATTTTTTAATGCTGCATTTGCTGTAAAATGATGTATAACTTGTTTATGTCCAGTACCCTGTACAGAAACTTCAATGTCTTGGCCTATCTCTGCAATAATATTTTGCTTGACCCCATGACTATCAGCAGTATGCTTTTTAATATTACCTTTATACGTAATAAAAAAATTCATATTAGAGATTGCTTTACCAGAGTCACCTTCAACTATTTGAATATTAAAGTCTACATCTTTAGATGAAGAGTCTTTCTCTTTTTCCGGAGCAGTAGAAGGTTGTGATTTTTCATTTCTTACTTCTTGTGGTGTTTTATTAGTTTGCGGTTTTGGTTGTGGTGTACTATTTTTTTCTAGAGTTGCTGGATGACTTGAAACCTTAAAATCACTTAGAATTGCTTTTTGTTTTTCATTTGCTTTTTGAATAATAGTATTTGACTCTTTTCCGTCAGCACAAATTTTTATTTCTGTATTGGGACTTCTAACAATAACAGGTAAATTACCATTCTCATCGCTCTTAACTTTAACCTTTGTTTCTCCAGAAACATATTTACCCTTATTTTGAGAAACAATTATTACTTCTTTATCCTTTAATTCCAAACCTAAATTATCTTTTAATGTAACGTAGATTTTTCTATTACAACATTGCTCCAAATCAAACCCACCAAAATTTTCAATATATTTTTTAATGTGGGTTCCATTACCATCTGTTTGTTTTTTACCATGAAATTTTGGGATTCCTAAGAAAGCTCCTAGTCCCCCTATTCCAACAAGATGCATACCAGCTATTGCACCCGATTCTGTTATTTCTATATTTTGAATGGTTGTACCGAAATATTCATTAAAATTATTATTTCTAAGTTGATTACATAAATATTTAATCCATTCCTTGATAATTTCATATTGAATTTCAGGATGCTTTAAAAAATCTTTTTTTGAATTTATATTTCTTTTTCCTGACCATTTCCCTACCCAGTTATTTGAATTAAATTGATTTTTCCAACTTATACGCAAAGAGGAATTCTTATCTGTATTTTTAATATCGGTATAGGATATACCTTGATCTCCTAAATAATATCCTAAATCATATAAGGCTTCTTCACCCCATTGGAATAATCCTATAAATCCCATTTCATTTGTTATACTGGCTGCTTCCATATTTATAGGGTGTGTTAAGGGTAGTAGTAAATTTGATGATGATTCTTTAAAACTAACAGCTTCAATAAATCCAGCTAGATTAGTCTCAAAACTTTTACTATCTTTTTCAAATTTAATCGTTTTTTTCATAATTAATCCCCCTTGTACCAATCCCCTACTTTATAATAGCTCATACTAACTGAAGTATTATTTTTTAAATAAGTATTTAACACAGATCTGGCTTCATCATATTCTCCATTTTTTGCACAACTTAAAGATACTTTAGAATTTTCTCCTTCTTTTTTGGGGGAACTTACTTTTCTGAAATAAGAAAATGAGCTTTTATCATTATATGCAATCCATATTTCATCTCTATCTTCCTTATAATATGCGCGGTAAATATAATAATTGTTTTTATTATATGAAACTTTAGAACACTCACCTGTTGACATCCATTGATTATTATTCGGTTTTAACTTCAATTGATTCAATAGCTTCAAGCGACCTTGGGTCACATTACTTTTTCCATACTCCCAAATATTTTCACATTCCACCTCTCCCAAAACCTTGAGAGATGCAGCAGATTTTTCACTCCAATACTTCATACACTCGTTTGTACTTTCTGCATATAAACTTATACTGTTTAATAGAATATATGTACCTATTACTATCTTTAATACTTTCATTATCAGCTTAGTCCTTGATTCTGAAATTTTCAAAATCTGATTTTAAATCATCATCTTCAATTTGTTCATTACTATCGTGGTCATGGTTATGCTCATCATCACCTCCACAGCAGGGTTCATCTGAACTTTTTCCTTGACCATCATTGATTATTTCTTCAATGAGTTGTAATTTATCTGAATGCACATCATTTTTGCCTAATAAAAGAATTTCAATATTATCTGGATTATCACTAAAGATTCGTCTAGTCCTTGCGAACTCATCAAGGAAGCCAATATATTCTGTTTTTTTCGTGTGATTAATGACTTTATATTTAAATCCATCTTTTAATAAATTAGTATTAATTAATTCACTAAAATCAAATCTTCGACTAAAAATTCCACTCTCAGGCATTTTCGGCAACTCAGCATTTACTGTTGCCCCACCCGTAAACAAATGCTGCCCAGCTTTACTTTCAAACTTACCACCTGTTGTCGAAAATACGCCATTGGCATTAATTTTGAGCTGTGAACCACCTGCCGTTAATACAATTTCTTTTGGACTCGTAAGCTCGATTTTTTCTTCGGTAGAAATGAGCTTAATCACCTTCTTCGCAATTGCTTCAATAGCATCATCTTGTGCTTGTAGTTCGAGCTTTCCTTTTGCTGCATAAGCACGCAAACCTTTTTGAGCAGCGAACAAACTAATTTTGTCTTGTGCGTGCCCAATAATATTTTTTTGCGCACTTAAATTAATAGAACCGCTGGCACTTTCGGCAATATCTTGCGACGCTTGTAAAATAATATTTTCAGGTGTCGTCAAGGCAATGCCATTTGGCGATGCTAATAACATCAAGGCTTGTCTAAAGATTTTGCCTTGTTCTTGCTGTTTAGTATCGGAACTGCTTTCTAAACCTTGGGTATAACCCTCCATAAAGCCTTGTAAAGAACTCAATGCTTTAGAAGGTGACACTTCCAATTTACTGCCTTTACTAAAAGTTCCACACGTACTCATCAAATCAAAGTCTTTAGTCTCGACATTTGCTAAGACTTTCCCGACCTCTTGAATACTTTCAAATGGATTTTTATGAATTCGGTCTTTAATACTTGCGAGTTTTCCTTTAACAATATCAGGGCCATGTTCTTCAACGTTTTCGATGAATGCTTTTAAATTTTCTACCGCATCTTTGGCATCGCTAAAGAAAGAATTGAATTCATCTACAACGCCTTTTGCGTTTCCTCCTAGTGCACCAATGTCTTGAATAAAGCCACCACAGTCTTTTAGGGCATGGATAGGATCGTTATTAATACCTTCTTTGAATAGGTTTACCGTACTATTTAATGCCTGCCCTGTGGTTTTTAACTCAAGCGACTGGATGAATTTGGGTAAGCGATTAATTACATTCAAAGCATCAGTTTGTTGCTTGGCTGCAACTTCACTGAGCATTTTCATGCTTTCATAGCCTTGTGAAAGTAAGGATTGTGCTTGTGCGGCCTCTAAATGGTCTGCAATCGCTTGCTCTTGTGCATAGGTACTAATGAGCATGCCTTTACCCGCCCGCACAGCTCCCCAAGCGTCTGTTCTAAGCTCAAAGCCTTCACCACGGCCTTGGCTTGTCGCTTGTTCTTTCGGATGGCTTAAATTACCCAAATTCAGCTGTGTTGCTGCATGGCTACTTTGGAGTTGGGTACTAATTTGTCCTGTTGTGTCATCAAAACGTAATTGGTTAAAGCCGCTCCCGTTTATTTCCTGACTGCGAATTCCACTCAGTTTTTTAGTTGCTGGAAGCTGACCTTTTACATCGAACTTGGTGGGTGAGCGCTGCGCTTCATGGATGCGCCCAGTCACAAATGGACGGTCGATATTGCCATCAAAAAAGTCAATAACAACCACTTCACCAATACGCGGTAAGAAACGTGCGCCATAACCTTCTCCTGCCCAAGGAGTCAGTACATCCACCCAAGCCGAGTCGGTATCGTTGTCATTGCTACCTGCGCCACCATCATGGCCATGATCATCACTACGGGTAAATAGAAAACGTACTTTAATGCGCCCCCATTCATCGACATGAATGGTTTCTCCTTGTGGCCCCACGACTTTTGCTCGTTGTGGATAGGCAATTGGTCGGTGCTGTTCTGGATTATATTCAGGTGCAGTCTTGATTTGACGGCGTATTAGAGTCAGTTCATTACCTTGACGCTCTATATCATCATAACCGTGTTGGTCCCAACGACTTTGGGTTAATAACTGGCTAACTTGCTGATGTAAATCTTTAGGTAAGTTATTTTGGTTATAGAAGTTTTTAGCAATAATCAGGAACTCTTGATCTGCCCCTTCATGCTGATCAATTTCAGGGTGTTCACGTAGATTAAACCAATAGCCGACTTGGCTATCGCGGACACTACTATAGGCTTTAAAGTATTTAGCCCGACTCGCATGCATATCGGTGAAGTGCTGATTTAGTTTTTCTAACTGACTACTACCCGAAGCGGTTGCCTGATCTTCCCCTTTTAAATCTTGCATCCAAGCGGGGCTTACGTGCCATGCTTGCTCAAGACTTAAAGTGGCGGAGTCAAAGCTGTCTGAATGTGTATGCGTAGTAACAACCGAACCATTACCCTCTTCTTGTGCAAGGGCATCGGGTTGCCAGCGCTGCACATGTACCGCTGTTGGTTGCAAACTCCGCACTGCAACAAAACCAGTAATACTATCTTGATATTCGGTTGCGCTACTTCTGTGATAGCGAATACTACGACGCTCTAAAGCCTGATACTGGCTATTGTCATCAATTAATCTTAGTTTTTGAGCTTGTATTGGCGCAGTAAAATGCGGAACAAAAAGCTCTGACTCATCAATGAGCCAACTAATGCCTTCACTTCGCCATAAACGAGTAAGAAAGTCATAGTCAGACTCATTGTGCTGCATGGTGAAAGGTCGAATATCATAATTTTGACTTAACCCACTCAAGTCAAGACTTAAACTCGCAGCAAACAGTGGACTTTTTTCTTGCCACTCTTTAAATAAAACTTCGGTAATTTCTACGATACTTTTATTCATAAAAACACGACTATTACGGCGTTTGTGCCATAAATTTGTCGCGTCTTCTATAGTCAGCTTATAAAGCGTTAAAGCACCATCACTTTGTCCATAACTGGCCTCAGTCACAATACCTGTTGTTCGGAACAATTGGCCCGAATCTGTGACCTGATCAACAGCGACTTGAACGCCAATAAATTGCTTCAATGCAATTTGGGCATTGGTTGAAAGGCAAATCAACTCTGCCATTAGACCACCATTCAGCTGATGTTGGCCTTCTATACGTTGTAAGAATATTTGGTTATTGAGTAGTTCATTAGAAAACTGTACATGGATAGCACGTTTCTGAGCATTTAGCCCTATTTTTTCCAAGACACTAAATATATTAAAAAGCATTTTTTTATAATCATAAGGATATATAAACGGCTGCACTTTATAAAAAACAGAACTATCTGTCTACAAAATTATGCGTTATTTTTATCAATTTTTCTTATATTCTCACTTATTCTAATATGATTAAAAAAAGCCCAACTTAAGTTGAGCTTTTTTTAATCGCGTTAAACTCACTTTTTAGCAGTCTTAAATACTGGATAAAAACGGAATAACTGCCATAAACAGACCAGCAAAAGCAAAACGAAATAAACCAATGACCAAACTGGTAAAGACTGACCTAAAAAAGTCCAGTCAATTGCCGCACACTCACCTGAGCCAGAAAGTACTTCTTGTAAAACGGTTTTCATTGGTAAAGCATCAATGAGGTAATTTAAACCAGGACCACAGCTTGGTACTTGATCTGGTGGTAAATGCTGTAGCCAAACATGTCGGCCCGCCACCCCTACTGACCATAAAATTGCAATACCTGCCAAAAATGCATAAAAGCGTTTAATCGCATTGGAAACGGGGTTATGCAAAAACGCAATAAGAGCCACAAAACCCATTGCCATTAAGCCAACACGTTGAAAAACACAGAGCGGACATGGCTCTAACCCTTTTACATGTTCCAAATACAACGCAAAAGACATGCCGACAATGCTTGCCAGAACAAGCAGTCCACTCACCAAACGGTAACTTAATCGCATGTAAAACCTCATTTTTATCTATATTGTTCAAGATATTGATCAAAACTGATCTGACTATCTTGTTCAAGTTGTTCTTGCTGCTGTAAAGATTGCACAGCCAATTGTTCAAAATATTGCAAAGTCTCTGCACTAATCTCATGCTTTTCATAAGTTTCAGCATGTAACTGTGCCATATGACTACCAAAGCTCCAGGTTCCACCATGCTTTAATGTGTCATCAATCACATGAGCAGATAATGTTTCATCTACTTCATCAATACGTTCTTGCATCACAGCCAAAGCCGAGCTGTATAGATCTGTTGCATAGGTCTGATCGAGTAAGCGAGCACAATCCTGCATTTTAGAAATATGCTGACGTGCCCAATCTTCAATATGGTAAGACCCATTTAAATCAGTAATGGTTGCGTTTGGTGCTCGACCACGGTTAACCACTTCTGTCTGGTTTTTCTCAATCAAATCTTGCTCAGGGCATAACAGTTCAGGACTATCGCTTAATAAACAATAAAGCGCTAATGCCTCAAGGAAACCTGCTGTTGTTTCATTGACTCCAATTGCCGAATATGGATTTACGTCCACTGCACGAAGTTCAACATAACCCACCCCTCGATTTTTCAAGGCTTGAGACGGTGTTTCACCCGCTTGAGGAACTTGTTTTGGACGCACGAGACTGTAATATTCATTCTCGATTTGTAAAACATGATCATTAATTTGCAATGGTTCACCAGAGGCATCATTTAACCCTAAACGGCTAAATGGCGGGTATGGAGAATGTACTGCTTTTTGTAAACCATCCAAATAACCAGTTAAGTTGTTATAGTGAATGCCTAAACTTTTTTGTGCCGAGTTTTGGTAGCCTAAACGTCCCATACGCAGAGCTGTAGCATACGGTAAATAATATGACCCTTTGATTAAAGGCAACAAATGATGTTCATGACCCGTCAGAAAACAACGGCAAACCGATGGGCTCGCTCCCACTAAAAACATAACTAGTGGCGTTAAACGAATAAAGTTACGAATCAGACCAAAATAGCGATGACTACGATAATCTTGCAGACTAAGTGCTTTTAATTTTTCGTCAGTTTCATGTGCCTGCAAAGCAGAAAAAAGAGAATCAGGGAAAGATAAATTATAGTGTACGCCCGAAATCGTCTGCATACGGCGACCATAACGAATACCTAAACCACGACGATAAAGCGTCTTGAAACGGCCAATATTAGAAGTACCATATTGAGCTAGACGAATACGTTCTTCATTGTCATCTAGCATACATGGCATAGACAACGGCCAGAGCTTTTCACCATTTTCTAAATGACGGTGCACAACCGCATGAATATCGGTGAGCTCATGCAAGGCATCACCAATGGTTGGCTGTGGTGAAGTAATAAACTCCATCAACGCTTCAGAATAATCTGTGGTGATTTTCGGATGTGTTAAAGCTGAACCTAATGCCTTTGGATGTAACTCTTGTGATAAGAACCCATTACTTTGCATACGTAGGCTTTCACGTTCTATTCCACGTAACATGCCTTGTAGTAGCGACGAATCCACCCAAGCAGGAATAACTGATTGAGATGGTGTAGTGGGTTGACTCATGCATTTGCTCGCTTATAAAAGATCACTATATACAAAATCGTGACATGATACGGCTATTGATATGATCACATCATTTCAGTTTGGCAATTTTTATCACAATCTTGTTATTTAAGACACGAAAGAATTGTGATTTTATTGAAGAATAATTGCTAAAGAGTTGTCAATATCATGAACGATCAAGACATTTTAAACTTCTGGTTTTCACCTGAACACCGTTCACTCTGGTTTGCAAAAAGTGAGGATTTTGACGCAAAAATTCGTGATCAATTTGCAGACGTTCATCGACAGGCAACTCGAGCAGAACTTTGGTCTTGGCGGAAAACACCAGAAGGTCGTCTTGCAGAGATTATTGTGCTAGATCAGTTTTCTCGCAACATTTATCGTGATCAACCCGAATCTTTTGCTTATGACGGTCTTGCTTTAGCCTTGTCACAAGAAGCAATTAGTTTGCAACTCGATGCACAACTTAACCCAGAACAGCGCTCGTTTTTATACATGCCATTTATGCATAGTGAATCAAAGTTGATTCATGAGTTTGCTTTAAAATTATTTCAACGCCTCGGCAATGAAATTAATTTAAGCTTTGAGAAAAAACATAAAGTGATTATAGATCGCTTTGGACGTTATCCTCATCGCAATGCCATCCTTGGACGTGTCTCAACACCAGAGGAAACCGAATTTTTATTAGAACCGAACAGTAGTTTTTAAGACTTCTCTATTTTTAATGCTGACGCATCCATTCTTTTATGCTCAGCTGGGAGTTCACCATGAAATATCTCTCTCTTTGTTTAGCTTTAGGCACTGCCATAACTTTAAGTGCTTGTTCAACTGTACCCAGCAAACCAAAAACTTTCGATCAGCTTGGCCAGTTTTCAGCCTATCCGTTAAATGCTCAAACGTTTCGAATCAGCTTTCAGGCTGATCCAAACATGAGCTATGGAGCAGCCGAAGAAATTACTTTAGTGAAATCAGCACAGACTACAGTACAAAAAGGTTTCCGCTTTTTTAAAGTGCTGAACGACCCAAGTAATCAAAGCCAAAAGCCACCGCGTCAAGCTGTAGTTTACCCATCTGCACCAAGCTTTTACCCGTATGGTTACTACCGCCGCTATCCGGGTTTCTGGCATGATCCGTTCTATGATTTCCCGCAAGTGGTCAATATCGACCCTGTTCAAGTGTCGTATACTATTGAATGTTATCGGGATCAAAAGCAGGCTCCTCAAGATGCCTTTGATGCAACGTTAATTCTCAAATCTATCGGACAAAAATATGGTTTAAGCCCGACAGGAGAATTGTTGCCGCCACCTGAGCCGCCAGTAAAACAAAAATGAATAGGATGACCGTATGAATATGGCAGAAGAAGTACACCATGCACCCAATCTGAAGCGCAGCAAATATTTCGCTACGATGGCACTTATTATTGTGGTGGTGCTGTGGATTGGGTTATTGATCGCCAATCGCTTTCTGCCAGAGTACACAGACTTAATTCATATTTTAATGCTAGGTGCCGAAGCTGGTGTAGTGGGTGGACTAGCAGATTGGTATGCGATTACCGTTCTGTTTCGAAACCCATTTGGTAAGCTTCCCATCCCTAAGTTTTTGCGTGATCATACCGAAATTATTCCACGTAATAAGGCACGTATTGCCGAATCAATGGGTCGATTTGTGCAGGAAAACTTCCTGTCGCCTCAGGTGGTCGAACGAAGCCTAGAAAAAACCGATTTAAGTCTTGCCATTGGCCAATGGCTTGCCAGTCCACAAAACAATACTCAAGTGGTACAACTCATTCAGCAAACTGTACCTAAAGTTTTTGAATTTGTGAGCCAAGAACAAATTGCCAATTTCGTGCAAAACAACAGTGTGCAATGGGTGCGTAACACTCAAGTCAATAAACTTGCGAGTGAAATGCTGCGTGCAGTATTGGAAAATGACTTCCACCAAGATGTACTGCAACGTGGCCTCGATATCGCGCATGAGTGGGTGGTACAAAATCCGGATAAAACTCGCGAATTGACAAGAAAAATGTTTAAAGCGCTGGGTGTCTGGTCTCTTGCAAAAGGTGCAAGCTGGATCGGTATTGATGTTCAGCAGCGCACCATTGATTCACTGGTTGAAAAAGTAGAATCAATGCTGGCTGACCATGAACACCCATGGCGACAGGAAATTGAAACTATTGCCCACTCGCTCATGCTGGAGTTGGCAAACCCTGAGAGTATTGCCAGCCAACGTCTAAATAGTGGCAAAGATGCGTTGCTAGATAGTCCTCAAGTACTAAATTTCATTAGTGGTGCTGTCACTATTTTATGTGATGCCATTAAAGAAGATTTAATGAAAGAAGACTCTGGTATTGCAATGAACCTCAGAGCTGCCATTCAGCAGTTGGGTGAAAACCTTGTCCAAAATGTAAAAGTACGTGAAGTTCTCAACAAAGAAATGACAGGACTTGCGATGAACTTTACGGACCAATATAGCCATAAAATCATACGCTATGTGAGTGAGCGCATTCATGAGTGGGACTCACGTGAAATGATTGGAAAAATTGAAAATGAAGTCGGTGGCGACTTACACATGATTCGTGTGAATGGCGTTGTGGTAGGTGCATTTATCGGCTTAACTCTAGGTGTAATACGAGCAGCGATTGAATCAATTTTATAACGTTAATAATTTCCTTAAGAGAACAATATGCTACAGCTTCAGTCCAAATTGCCCGCACAAGGGGTGACTATTTTTAGTACGATGACGGCAATGGCACAGCGCTTGGGTGCACTTAACCTTTCACAGGGTTTCCCGGATTTTCCTGCACCCCCTGCTTTGCTCGAAGCCCTATCTCAGGCAACTTTGGCTGGACACAATCAGTACCCACCTGGTGATGGCATTCTCGCACTACGTGAACAGCTCGCTTTACAATTTCAACAGCGTGACCAGCTTCAACTTGATCCTGTAACTCAAATCACGATTACGCCCGGTGCAACCATAGCAATTTTCTGTGCCATACAAGCTTGCATCAACACAGGGGATGAAGTCATTATTTTTGACCCGAGTTATGACAGCTATGGACCTTCTGTCGAGTTAGCAGGTGGTAAAGCAGTACATATTGCCTTGCAAGCACCTGACTTTAAGGTGAACTGGCAACAAGTTAAAGATCGAATTAACGATAAAACCCGTATGATTGTGGTAAATACTCCCCACAATCCAACAGGTACAATCTGGTCCAAACAAGACTGGTTAGAACTGATCGCACTAATTCAGGATAAAAATATTGTAGTTTTATCTGATGAAGTCTACGAACACTTAGTTTTTGATGGTCAACAGCACTTTAGCGCGTTGCATTTCCCTGAGCTTAGAGAACGTAGTTTTGTGATTGGTTCTTTTGGAAAAACCTTCCATGTCACAGGCTGGAAAACCGGTTACTGTGTTGCTTCACCTGATTTAATGCGTTTGTTCCGCCAGATTTATCAATATGTTAATTTCTGTGGCACAACACCATGTCAGATTGCGCTTGCGCAATATATGCAGCAACACCCAGAACATATTCAGGAACTTTCACAGTTTTATCAGACTAAACGAGACCGATTTAATCAGGCGATTCACAATAGCCGTTTTTTGCTTAAACCATCGCAAGGAACTTATTTCCAAAACCTTGATTACAGCCAGATTAGACCTGACTTAAACGATGTGGAAATGTGCCAGTTTCTTGCCGAGCAACATAAGATTGTGGCTATTCCTGTTTCGGTGTTTTACCAACAAGCCCCAGAGTCTTTACGCCTAATACGGTTCTGCTTTGCAAAAAATGATGAAACACTGCAAAAAGCAGGAGAAATTCTGAATCAATGTTAATAAATTTAGTCACTTAGCATAGTAAAAATACTACAAGAAGTTCCCTACAACTATGCTAAGTTGAATATCCGACCCGCTCATCAAAGAGATGGGCGATGGAGAATACATGCCACCAAGACAGTCTTTAATTCATCAGCAAAATCTTTGGAAAACATTTTTTGTTTTCTTATTGCCCCTGATTGCAACCAATATCTTGCAAAACCTGTCCGGTACCATTAACACCATCTTTGTTGGACAAATGATGGGGGTCGATGCCATTGCTGCAGTTTCTGTATATTTCCCCATTTTGTTTTTACTGCTTGCGTTTATTATCGGTATTTCAACGGGTACCACTGTTTTAGTGGGTCAGGCTTGGGGCGCACAAGACATAGAAAAGGTTCAAAGTGTGGTGGGTTCTACCCTATTTATGACCATCATTGGCGGTATCATTACCGCAATCATTGGTGTGTTTTTTGCCCACGACATTTTAGAACTTTTAGGTACGGACCCGAAGGTGATGCACCTCTCTTTGCCTTATGTGCAATGGATGTTGGCAGGTAGTCCTCTTCTCTTTGTTTATATTATCTATACCTCAATTTTACGTGGTGTAGGAGATAGTACTACCCCTTTACTTGCACTGGCTTTAACCAGCGTGATCGGCGTAATTATTACACCAATTCTGCTGAAAGGTTATTTTGGCTTTCCTGCCCTCGGTATTATTGCACCGGCTATAGCGTCAATTATTAGTTATATTGCCATCTTAATTTTTCTTGCGATTTATCTAAATAAGAAAAAGCATCCACTTCGGCCAAACCGTCAGCTTTTGCAACATATCCGTCATAATTCGGCATTGAGTAAAATCATTTTACGCCTAGGTGTTCCAACCGGTATTCAAATGATTACCACTTCAATGGCCGGTTTAGTCATTGTGGGTTTAGTGAACCGTTTCGGAGCTCATGCCACAGCTGCGTATGGTGCTGTGAATCAGGTACTCAACTATATTCAGTTTCCAGCGATTTCGATCTCTATCGCGGCCTCAATCTTTGCAGCACAAGCGATTGGTGCTGGTAAGTCGGACCTACTCGCACGTGTTACACGCACCGCTTTGGGAATGAACTTTTTATTTACAGGTGCCTTAATTGCACTCGGCTATCTATTTTCAAAATATTTGATGGCTTTATTCATCACAGATCCAACTGTGGTGGTGTTAGGGCAACAGCTTTTATTTATTGTACTTTGGGCAATTTTATTCTTTGGTGCAGGTGCCATTTTTGCATCAATTATGCGTGCCAGTGGGACTGTAACCGTACCAATGCTGATTAACATCTCTGCCATTTTATTTATTGAAATGCCATGCGCTTACTGGTTTAGTTCGATGTGGGGGCTTAAAGGCATTTGGGTCGCCTATGCCTTGGCATTTGTCAGTTTATGTATTATTCAAGGCTTGTATTATCAATTTATTTGGAAGAAAAAGAAGATCAAAATTCTTATTTAGAATGCATTAAACCTTATAAAAAAAGCCATCAATTGATGGCTTTTTTCTTTTAAATCTTATTTCATCCATTTGGTTACAATGGTTGAAGCACGTTGATATCCCGTTGGGAATAAACGCTGGAATGCATCCAGAATTTTTGCATCGCTACCGATGAGTAAACGGCGTTTATTTTTCAAAACTGCATCTAAAATTTGACGAGCTGCTTCCTCTGGTGGGGTACGCAATAACTTGTCAAAGTTTTGAATCGATTTAGTTGGGTCCATACCCAAACTACTCAAGCTATCACTCATTTTTGCAGCTTTAGCGATATTAGTACGAATACCGCCCGGATGTACGCATAGCGAACTTACGCCGCATTTTTCAATATCTAACTCTTGACGCAATGACTCAGTAAAACCACGTACCGCAAATTTAGTCGCATTATAGCCAGACTGAGTTGGCTGAGCTGTTAAACCAAATAAACTGGAAACGTTAATAATATGGCCATCTTGTGTTTGCTTAATGAACGGTAAGAATTCTTTAGTACCGTAAACCACGCCCCAGAAGTTAATTCCCACAATCCACTCTAAATCTTCGTAAGTCGCGCCTTCTACAGTTGAGCCTAAAGCTACACCAGCATTGTTAAAAATCAGGTTAACACAGCCATGATCTTGAACAGTTTCCTGTGCCCACTGCTTTACAGCCTCACGGTCAGAAACATCTAACTTCTTGGTTGTTACAGTAATATTACTGTACGGTTTTAATAGCTCAACAGTTTTCTCTAAGCCCTTTTCATTAATGTCACTTAATGAAAGATGGCAGCCCTGCTTTGCCAGAAGAATTGCTAATTGTTGCCCAATGCCAGAACCCGCACCCGTAATTGCAGCGACTTTGTTTTTAAAATTTTTCATTGTCCATCCTTTGTTTTTCGATTTGCACAACTGGTTCATTGCATGTGCAATTTAGACTCTTTCAATATAATTTTGACAATATACATTGTCAATATAGTACACTGTAATTTCAGATAGATTGGCACAATTCTGCTGACGGCTTTATCATAGGGCTCATATTTGCCGAAAAACCGATAAATTAGGAAACCATTTATTTATGGCGACAAACGACTCAACCAGTAAAAAGAAAACAAAAACTGTGAGTAAAGAACGTCAGTTCAAAGGGTTATCTCTGTCTGAGCGCAAAGAGGCACGCCGCGAAAAACTCATTGAAGCCGGTATTGCAACTTATGGAACCCTTGGCTTTTTTTCCGTGACGGTAAAAGATGTCTGCCAAGAAGCAAAACTCACCGAACGTTATTTTTATGAATCATTTAAAAAGAGTGAAGATTTATTCCAGACTATCTTTTTAAAAATGATTGAAGAATTACAGCAAAACTTGATGCAAGCCGTCATTAAAGCGGCTCCAGACCCTGAGCAAATGGTCGATGCTGGTTTACGTGCTCTACTGAGTACTTTAAAAGACGACCCTCGTTTGGCTCGTATTGTGTATGTCGATGCAATTTTGGTCCAAGAATTACATAATCAAGCCACCATTCAGGAAACTCTCGCCCAGTTTGATCGTATGATTCAAGCTTTTGTGATGCTAACCATGCCGCAAATCCAGCATAACGAAAATGAACTCTCATTAATCGCTACTGGTTTAAATGGATACGTGACACAAATTGCCGTTCGATGGGTGATGGGCGGGTTTAAGCAGTCTCTAGAGCAAGTTTTAGCGGCCTGCCGTATCGTTTTTTTAGCTTTGCTCGCGAAAGTTTCAAAATAATATTAAAGTTTTTTGACAGTGTTTTTGTTTTAAAAACCTCGTTTGAGATAAGCTTGTAACACACTGAATGGTTTTAAGAAAATTTATATCGCCCTGTCATCATTTGGTCATGCGCTTGCCGTATTTTTGTCACAAATTATTGCTAAATTCGATTTTATAGACTTTTCTGCAATGAAATTGTCATAATTAATCTTTGTAATAAGCCTGTCATAACTACAAAACGGTTCACCGTTAAAATCTACAAGGTATTACGCTGTGAAAGATGACTATATTTTAATTGTCGATGATGAGCTTCCTATCCGCGAAATGATCCATACCTCTTTGGACATGGCAGGCTTTCAGTGTTTACAGGCAGAAGATGCCAAACAGGCTCATCAAATTATCGTCGACCAACGTCCGGCGCTTATCTTGCTCGATTGGATGTTACCCGGGGGCGTAAGTGGGGTCGACTTATGTCGCCGTTTAAAACGAGATGAAAACTTAGCAGAAATTCCTGTCATTATGTTGACCGCTCGCGGTGAAGAAGACCACAAAGTACAAGGTCTAGATGCTGGTGCAGATGACTATATGACCAAACCATTTTCAACCCGTGAACTGGTTTCTCGTATTAAAGCTGTTCTACGCCGAGCAAATGCATTAAGCGGTGAAAAAACAATTGATGCCAATGGTTTGATTCTTGATCCTGTAAGCCAACGCGTAAGCTTTGGTAACAGTATTTTAGATATGGGACCAACAGAATACCGTCTGCTTGCATTTTTTATGACCCATCCGGAACGGGCCTATACACGTGCCCAGTTGCTCGATCAGGTGTGGGGCGGTAATGTATACATCGAAGATCGTACTATCGATGTGCATATCCGTCGTTTGCGTAAAGTCTTAGAACCTTTTGGTGTAGATCGATTTGTTCAGACTGTACGTGGTACAGGTTATCGTTTCTCAACACGTGCAGATTTAGCCGCAGGTTAACCAAAATTTATGTATGAACCCTACCCCGTCCCCGAACAGGTACGTGAACAAAAGCTTTCCCGCTACAGTAGTTTATGGACGTTTGCTAAACAAGATTTACGACTTTTATTATTTTTCCTGATTATTGCAGGTTTAGTCGGTTTAGGAATTGGGTATTTCTGGAGCTGTATTTTTATTGCCTTTGTGGTGTTTTTTACACTTCAGTTGCGTTCTTTATATTTGGTCAATGACTGGATTGCCAATAATCCATACGATGTCCCTCCGAACCTCAACGGAATTTGGGGGGCATTATTATTTAACGTTTACCGTGCCCAGCGCCAAGAACGTATCGTTCAAGCGGAAATGGTAGGACTTATTGACCGCGCTCAATCTTCATTAGTTGCACTCGCCGAAGCGGTAGTCTTGATTGATGATCAACATCAAATTGAATGGTGGAACCCAGCCGCAGAGCGTTTACTAGGAATTAGTCCACTTGACCGTGGTCGCAACTTATTAACCATTTTGCGCCAGCCAACTTTTATTGAATATTTTAACAATATTGATCAGGCACCCGATGGGATTAAACTCCATTCAAATCTTGATGATGACCGTTATGTACAGGTTAAGCTCACACGATTTGGTGGGGAAAGTCGCTTACTTGTGGCATACGATGTGACTCGTATGCATAATCTTGAGCAAATGCGTAAAGACTTCGTCGATAATATTTCACATGAACTGCGCACACCATTAACCGTCCTGAGTGGTTATATCGAAACATTTACCGACCAAGAAGATATTAACCCGCGCTGGAAACGTGCATTTGACCAGATGCAATCTCAAACCAAACGTATGAATGCGTTGGTTAATGATTTACTACTGTTATCAAATTTAGAAAATAATAAGAAAATCGCAAAAAATCAGATTATTGAAATGCCGAGCTTAATGAATCAATTATTTGATGATGCTCAGGCCTACAATGCCGATTATGGGCATACACTCAATTTACATATTGATAGCCACTGTGACCTCATCGGTTCTGACATGGAAATTGCCAGCGCATTTAGTAATTTAATTACTAATGCCATTAAGTACACACCAAAAGGCGGAACCATTACCATTGGTTGGCACGATGACGGTGAGCATGCTTACTTTAGCGTACAAGATACCGGTATCGGCATTAACCCTAAACATTTACCGCGTCTGACTGAACGCTTCTACCGCGTGGACAGCGACCGTAGTCGTCAAACCGGTGGAACAGGTTTAGGCTTGGCGATTGTAAAACACGTACTCATGCAACACGGCGCCTATTTAGACGTGCAATCTAAAGAAAATGAAGGATCAACCTTTACCGCAGTTTTTCCAAAAGAAAGACTCTATAACATGACTTAAAATCATCTTTTTTCAAATATAAAAAGCCGACTTATGAAAAGTCGGCTTTTTTGTAGCATTTAAATCCATTTATTTAAAATTTGAACAATAAGATTTCGCCTGTTTTTTCTCTATTGTATTTAAAAAGTCAGTGGCAAAAGTATTACTCTGACGTAGTGCATCGCGATGATCTCCACCATCAATCGTTTGGTAAATTGTTGGTTTTTTTAATTTACATAGCTGTTGGTAATAAGCATATGTTCCTCTAGGGTCAACTAAATGATCTTTAGAACCCTGAACAATCATTAACGGTACAGTCGGCACCATATTTTCAATAGACTGCTGTTTTAAATAAGACAAAAGAGGTTTTAAATCTGCATTAGGTCGAAATATGCTAGAAGGAGATTTCTTCAAATCAGATTGAAGTTCAGATAAACAACGGCTACGTGCTTGAGTCAGCACATTGCCCATTTCAGGACTGACTAAATTCTCAGGAATAATACTTGGCTCTGCTGCTTGCGCTCCCAATAACACAATTGGGAAAAATGCTGCCACACTTGGTTCTGGGCTCGGATTAGTTTTCACATATTCTGCAATGCCTTCATATTGATAGCCACCTGGCGCAAGAGCAATTGCCCCTTTTAAATCTAGTTCGGGAGCATCTTTTTGACCATAAGCCGCCACGGTAATAGCAGCAGCACCGCCTTGGCTATGCCCCATCACCAACCACTGTTTATTAAAATCTTTTGGCTTAAGCATATGTAACGCCCGCACTGCATCTACTATTGTATGCAATTGGCTCTTTGCATTCATATAAGGATGTGCACCTAAAGTACCCAGACCTTGATAATCAGGTGCGACTACTGCATAGCCTCGTGCAAGCCAACCATCTAACGCTTTTGAAGCAACTTCCTGATATGAATGAACTGGTCCACCGGCATAATCACCCGAAGGTGCACAAGTATCGGCTACTCCTGTTGTACCATGCGCCCAAGCTAGTACGGGCCAGCCATTTTTTGGTGGTGTTCCTTTCGGTAATAAAATAAACGCTGAGGCAACGATAGGCTCGTTATTCACACCTCGACTACGATAATTTACTAATAAGCGCTGATCTGCATGCAGAAATAAATCCGTCACATCTTGTTGCGCTATAGAAAGTATTGAGCCCGGTTTTTCACTCACAATTTGCTTACTCAAATCTGTAATTGGAGCAGCCATAGCAGAACCAGATATCAAACAAATACTGCTAAATAAAATTTTTAATAAAGAATTACTTTTTCTAATCAAGGGATTACTCCTCTATTATTTACATTACATCTATTTAAATAATCAATTTATAAAATATAAATTACCATAAAATTATCTATATTTATATTCGGTCAAAAATATATTGAAATATAATCACTGAAATTTAATAAAACTATATTTTAAAAATATCCAGTATAAATATAGTTGCAAAAATTAATCCAATTTCAATGATAAAAAATATATGCTGATATTTTCTTAATTACTATAGCGATTAAAATGTCAAAACAAAAATTTATACCCTACCTGATTTTTCTTATTCTCGGTTCTCTATCCATCCATAGCTTTGCAGACGTACAAGTATATGGTCCGGGTGGCCCAGCACCCGCCATGAAAGAAGCCGCCAAACAATTCACCAATAAAACCGGCATAGCTGTTCATGTGAATTCTGGTCCTACTGCTCAATGGTCTGAAAAAGCGAAACTAGATGCTGATGTTATATATAGCGGTTCCGAAGCCATGATGTCTGATTTTGAAAATGCTTTTTCTGAGCAAATTATAAAAGATTCGGTGGAACCTTTATATTTACGCCCCGCAGCCATTTTAGTACGCAAAGGAAATCCTAAAAATATTAAAGGATTTAAAGACCTAGCTAAATCTGGCGTTAAGGTTTTAGTTACACATGGTGCAGGTCAAGTCGGTATGTGGGAAGATATCGCTGGCAGAACCGGAAATATTCAACTAACAAAAGCTTTTCGAAAGAATATTGTCACCTATGCAGCCAACACAGGTATTGCCAAGAAAAACTGGGAAGAAAATAGCAGCTATGATGCTTGGTTAGTCTTTAATATTTGGGGAATCAGTAACCCAGACGTTGGACAAATTATACCTATCGAACCAGAGCTAGTTGTCTATCGCGACACAGGCGTAGCTTTGACTAAACATAGTTTAAAAGTCGCTGAAGCAAAACGTTTTGTAGAATTTTTATCGTCTCATCAAGGTAATGCTATTTTCAAAAAATATGGTTGGACTAAATAAAAAAGGGAGCTTGGCTCCCTTTTTTATTATTTACTCTCAAACTCTTTAAAATCAGCTTTTCTGATTTTTGCATGAATACCTTTGGTTTTATCTACTACTTGTGAAACTTCAAAATCAGTTGCGGCACTTAAATAGGCATACGCTGTTGCTTCGTCAATACCGTATTCTTGGTTTAAGAAACGAATGGCTTCATGTGTAGATTTCTTCATCGCTTCATCTAGATCTTCATCAAGTCCTGGTGTAATCCAAAACTCAGCATTTTCAGCTAAAGGTTGTTTCAACTCTTTCCCCGGTATTTTGTCCTTACCCGCTTTGAGTAAGGTAAATTTCAACGTGGCACGGGCTGAAGCTTCTAGTGCCGTTAATGCCACCTCTCCATCGCCTTGCGCGAAATGACTATCACCCGTATAGAATAATGCACCTTTAACCTGAACAGGATAATAAGCGGTTGAACCTGCACCTAATTCATTAATATCAATATTTCCGCCATACATTGCAGGTGGTACAGAGTGAACAGGCTCAGAAGTATTGGCTGCTACCCCCATAATTCCCATAAAAGGATATAGCGGAAAACGTATTGATTTACCCGATTCTGTTTTTAATACACCTTCGTACTCACCTTTAGCATTTTTTTCAATTGGTGTGAAAATTGAGACATTTCCATAGCGTTCAGGATGCTCAGCCGATGCATTTTCTTGTATTGCTTTTTTAGGAAATTCCCCTACTAAAGCACCTTTACCATGTCGATTTGAAATAACACCGTAAGGTACACGCGGCTCAACTTTAAGTACCTCAACTTTCAAAATATCGCCGGGCTGTGCGCCTTCAATTGCAACAGGACCTGTCACAATATGCGGCCCATCTTTATGAAAATCATGCTTTAAATTTGATTGCGTAATTATTTTTGCATCTTCTAATATTTGATTAGAATTTACACCCTTCGATTTAAAGAACTTTTCAGCATTACGCCCTTGGTCTTCAAGCAAACCTTCATGAGAAATCGTATCAAATGTTACGACACTACCCGACGGAACAGTAAGCACGGGTTTAGCATCTCGATTTGGTAAATAGCCCCATGTAATGGTATTTAAAGTAGATGGAACATAATAATTCCCTTTATATTCCCCAGTTTGAAGTTGAGTAGGTTGTTTTGAAATTTGATTTAAAACTTTAAAATCATTGGCATGAGTGAGTGAAATACAAAGTACAGATAAAACTGAAGCTGTCAGACATTTAACTTTTAACATGATTTCAGAACCTAAAAAATATGAAAGTTACAGTAAGGTTCTGAATAGTTAGCAAGCATTGTGCCAAGGCTAAAGTTGTGTAATATCTAAAAAGCGCTTCATGCTTATAAAAAAACTAAATAATTTTTTTAGATTTAATAACTTATCTTCAAATAAAATTAAAACCTCGACTTAAGTCTAACTTAAATATTTCATTCTGTTTTTATTTATTAATTTTCAGTCATATTAATATTTTTGCTCTCTCCAGATACATATTTATACACTAGCTTATATAACGTACTCATTTAGATCACTTAATAATAATTATATTTCTATATAATATAAATCCAAACATAATTATATATTTTAGGTTTATATAATTTAAATCAAAAAAAACCCTGAATAATTAAAGTCAGGGTTTACTTGTTTTTAGGGAGCAATATAATGGACTAAATGGTATGTCCCATACGTTCGCCCATGACAACAACGGACTCGGCTTTATAACGTTTTTCCCACTCGATTTTATCTTTTTCAAATAAAATAATTGCAGTAGAACCTAAATAAAAACGTCCAAGCTCAGCACCTTTCTCTAACTTCAACTCATGATGCTGTAATTCAATACGACCCGATGGTTTTACTTTACCTGTTGCCACAGTTTCAATACCTGCCACAATCATAGCGCCGACCAAAACAACGGCCATACGACCAAGCTCAGTATCAAACAAACAAACCATACGCTCATTACGGGCAAATAATCCCGGTACATTTTCAGCAGTCACCTGATTTACTGAAAATAACTCACCCGGTACATATAACGTTTCAGTTAATGTGCCTGAAAATGGCATATGAACACGGTGATAATCACGTGGAGAAAGATAAACCGTTGCAAACTCACCTTCTTGGAAAGGCTGAGCAAGTTGTGGATCGCCAATTAACTTTTCTACAGAGAAACTTTGGCCTTTTGCTTGAAATACTTCGCCCGCAGTGATTTTACCAATTTGAGAAATCGCGCCATCCGCTGGTGAAACAATACTATCCGGATTTTCATCAACTAAACGTACGCCGTCTTTCAATGCACGGGTAAAGAAATCATTAAAAGATTTATATTTCAGTGCATTGCCTTGTTCAGCAATCGATAAATCAATGCCGTATTTGGTTTTAAATGCATGAATAACAGCAGCTTTTAAAATTGGATTTTCACTTGCAGCAACTTTACCCACTACACGACTTAACTGATGCTGAGGAACAAGATTTTGTGCCTTAATAAATAATTCTTTTTTTAAGCGAGATGTAAAACTCAAGACGGCGATTCTCCAGTAATGATAGGACTATCGAGGCGATTGCCCCATTCACTCCACGCACCATCATAGGCTTTTGCTTCCCAACCTAAAAGTCTAGCCAGAATATAAGCCAAACCAGAACGGTGATGTGACTGGCAGTATACGACTACAGGTTGCTTTAAATCGAACCCAAGTTGTTCAAGACGCTGCCGCGTGCGTTCAAGCGGATGCAATTTTAGATGATTTTGACGATTAAGTGCAGTACTCCATTCAAAATGGAGGGCATTTGGAATGTGACCACCGCGTCGCGCTGCTAAACGGACGCCACTATATTCATCACTGGTTCTGCAATCCCACAATTGCACACTTTCTTGCTCAACTTGTTTGCGTAGTTCTTCATAGTTCACTCGGAACTGAGCAGCATGTGATAAATCGATCTGAATTAAGTTATCAACTCGAGGAAGTTCTTCAACCTCGGCTGTGGTGGGTAAACCTGCACCAAGCCATGCATGAATTCCGCCATTAATTAAACTTGTACGGGTAAAACCTAAGCAATGGAGATTCCAGATTAAACGCCCTGCCCATGCTCCACCTTCATCATCATAGACCACCACGTGGTGATTTGGTGAAATATTCAATTTTTCAATAAGCGCTTGTAAACCTGCTTCATCCGGTAAAACACCTGTTGCTTCTTCATGTTGAGCAACTAACCATTTAGGCTGTAAGTGAATAGCATGCGGAACATGGAGCTGCTCATAAACTGATGCACGGCTCAAATCAACAATACGGATATATTCATTGCCTAAATAAGGCACTAACTCTTCTGCTTCTATTAATAAATCGAGTTTAAAATCAGGGAGTGTCATCGTCATGGTTACTTTTTATACCAGCTTAATTTCATCTTAGCATAAGCTTATATCTATCAAACTCTGATTTTCTGCTAGTGTTTAGCAGAAAATCAGATATTAAAATTCTCAAGTCTTAAGTGGCTGCCAAGCGCTTAAGCTCTATTGTAATTAAATTGCTTCATCCAGCTCTTCAATTTGGAAAACCTGACGTAAATAGGCCAAGAATGTATCGTTATCAGTCATGGTTTTGCCAGGGCTGTCCGAAATTTTAGCAACAGATTGGCCATTACACTCAACCAGTTTCAATACAATATTGAGCGGTGTTTGGCCCATGTCATTGGTCAAATTAGTACCAATACCGAAACTCACCTGAAAACGGTCTTTGAAATATTGGTGTAGTTCCCAAGCCTTTGGCAAATTAAGGCCATCACTAAAGGTCAACATTTTGGTTTTGGTATCAATTTTTAATTTACGATAGTGTGCATATGCTTTATCACCCCACTCGTACGGATCACCACTGTCATGACGTAAGCCATCAAATAATTTGGCAAAATACAAATCAAAATCTCTGAGGAAAGCATCCATACCAACTACGTCAGTTAAAGCAATTCCTAAGTCTCCGCGATATTCTTGAACCCATGTTTCTAAAGCAGCTTTTTGAAAGTCACGTAAGCGAACATCAAGTGCCTGAAAAGCTTGTAGGAATTCGTGGGCCATGGTTCCAATTGGCGTAATATTTAACTCTTTGGCAAGTAAGACGTTACTTGTACCACGGAACACATTTGGCACAGTGTTATGAAATGCAGCAACTACATGTTTTTGCCATTCAAAACTATAACGGCGGCGGGTACCAAAATCAGAAACTAAAAATGGTGGATCATTCGGTAGTTGAGATTTTTCGTATTGCTGAATTAATTCAAGTTTTGCTTGTAAACGACGCTCGCCTTCAGCCCAGACTTCATCTGTTTTAATCCGGCTAAAATATAATTCATTTACAATGGCTAAAACAAAAATCTCAAACATCATGGCCTGAACCATTGGCCCTTCAATACGGATGTCTAATCGACCTTCTTCATCTATACTCGCATGAATAAAACGGCGTTTGAGTTGAAATAATTCTAAATAATCGACAAAGTCGCTTTTAATAAAGCGTAATTTTCTTAAATATTGTAGTTCGTCTTCTTTATATTTGAGATTACATAAATGGTCGAGTTGCTCGTTTAAGTCATCCAAAATATCCACTAATGGATAGACAGTATCTTCTAAATTTCTGCAACGAAAGTGATAGACGCTATGCGTTTGCGGGAATTTATGCAGAACCACTTGTAGCATCGTAAATTTGTACAAGTCTGTATCAAGTAAAGAATGGATAATTGGAGACATAGTCAATGATTATTCGCTTGCTTCTTAGCATTAAAGCATATTTTTCTAGATGAATTGCGAGCTTTTATACCATTGTTGCAGTTCCATAAAATTTCCTTTTAAAAATCATTTAATTTAATTTCTGCTAAACTGCATCCATTCAATTAATTGCAGAAACTTTCTCTAACAATGCGCGCTTTAATACAACGAGTTCTTGAAGCTAAAATAGTAGTAGACGGTGAAACGACCGGTGAAATCCAGCATGGCTTATTGGTTTTTTTAGGGATCGGTCGAGACGACACGCTCGCCACCGGACAAAAGCTCATCGACAAGATTTTGAAATATCGTATTTTTGATGATGAGCAAGGCAAAATGGGCTGGAATGTATCTCAGGCAAATGGCGGAGTCCTGCTTGTTTCACAGTTCACTTTAATGGCTCAAACGCAAAAAGGACTACGTCCAGACTTTGGTCCGGCCATGCCACCTAGCGATGCAAAAGCACTATATGAACAGTTGGTAGAATATACTCGTTCACAGTTTGAAAATGTTCAAACAGGTATTTTTGCTGCGGATATGAAAGTTCATTTGATTAATGATGGACCAGTCACTTTCAATTTAGAAGTTGAAGCATAGATATAAAAAAACTCCCAATCGGGAGTTTTTTGTTAGATCTTAACGACCAGTTTTTTCTTTAATAAAAGCACGTGCTTGACGTACTTTATCTTTTACTGGTTTTGGTAATTTTGGTGGAATCAATTTAGCTGCTTGGTTAAACCAAACGAGCAAGCTGAAATCGCCTTCCATTTTAATGCTGCCGTCTTGCATACCCGTCATAAATGCTGTTGGGTCACCTTTGAGTAAAGTTTTTACGCCTTGTTCGCTATCTGCAAACTGCAAAATAAAGTCAGCTTTTTCAGGTGATCCAGCAACTGTATCGATGTGACCATGATTAATAATAATTTGGCGAGCCACACCTAAATCAGTACCAATTTGAATGCGGAATGCGCGGTCATGCACTAGCTCAATAAACTTAGGACTTGTACGTGCCAACTGTTTCATACGCAGCGCCAAACCTGCTACCAATAAATCTAACGGGTCTGTACTGACATCAACAAGTGGTAACTTGACTACAGGTATAGAAGAAAGTTTCATGAACATTCACGCCTATTGTATTTTTATGAAAACCTTGGGGCAAAACTCAGCAAGGACTCACCATTGCCTGTTTCGTGCATCGACTGATGATATTCTAATTGGCAACGCAATCTATATATGAAACGTCAACAGACCAGTCTATCGTAGCATAACTGGCTATTTTTTAATAAATGCTTTGTATAATAAAAATCATGTTTTCGTAAATAAAAAAGGCATGCTGTGCATACCTTTTTACCGTTAGATAACAATTAAATTATCGGCTAGAACATTGCTGCTGATCATCTTCATATACTGGCGTGTGTTCTATATATTGGCGATTTGCCAAAGCCTTCTGTGCCTGTTTATCCTCACGTAATAAAACAAATGTAACCATTACCATCGCTAGACTTAGTGCAGTTAAATAACTATATGTGACTGGCATTTCAAAAGTGACTTGAACTCCAAAACGGACCACTTCCAATAGCCCCCAAAAAAACATCCCTGCAAGCATAAAACCAAGCCAACGACGGTAAGGAGAAAAGAACACAGCAACAAGCGCGACAGCAATTAAGCTGAGTCCGGCGATAGCGGCAAAATTCGCTGTTACCATAGAAACCTCCGTCTTAATGAAAACGTCTAAAAACATTCGGTCTGAACACCAGACCTCATTCCAAAAACAACTTTAATTCATGATTTGTGTTGAAGCTTAGAAAGCATTATGGATGTTTTTTTTTAGAAAAAAAGACCTGTTATTTGTCGATGCGACATACTTTGTCGCAACATTCTTTTGTCATTACATTTTTGTAAATTTAAAAAAGTTCTACTTCCTATATGGCATCAATTCTGGCGTGTCATTACAAAAAACTATGCTGTTTTTTTGCCTCAAAATAAGTTTTTTTCAGTTTTTTTTATTGCCTTTTTTCTGTGCATAATTTTGTCATAACTTGCTTGTTTTTATGACTATTCTGCATAAAAAAAGCGCTACTCTTGAGCAGCGCTTAATGATTGTTCACTATTATTTAAGCACGGCTTAAATCTTTATCATGCATACCGAGTAAATACAGTACTCCATCCAGACCAACGCTTGAAATCGCCTGATTTGCATTTTGACGCACCAGTGGTTTAGCACGATATGCTACGCCAAGTCCTGCAATCGCAAGCATCGGTAAATCATTTGCGCCATCGCCAACAGCCATCGCTTGCTCTAGTGAAATACCGAGTTTGTTCGCCAGCTCACGCAGCAACTCTGCTTTACGGGCACCATCAACAATTACACCTTTTACTTCACCAGTCACAACGCCATCTTGTACATCTAAAACGTTAGCGTGAACTTCATCAATGCCTAATTTAGCTTGTAAATATTCAGCAAAATATTGGAAGCCACCAGATAAAATTGCCGTTTTATATCCAAGGGCTTTTAAAGTCGAAATGAGGCGCTCGGCACCTTCAGTGATCGTCAATCGCTCTGCAATTTTAGGTAAAACTGATGCATCAAGACCTTTGAGTAAAGCAACCCGCGCACGGAAACTTTGCTGGAAGTCCAACTCACCTTGCATCGCTCTTTCAGTAATTTCAGCAACTTGCTCGCCCACCCCTGCTTCAAGCGCCAATTCATCAATTACTTCTTGTTCAATTAAAGTTGAATCCATATCGAAGCAGACTAAACGGCGGTTACGTCGATAAGCGTTATCTTCCTGAACAGCTACATCAATATTCAATTCGCTTGAAAGAAGCAAACAAGCTGCACGCATAGCTTGAGCATCTAAAGTCGGACCACTGCTTAAACCAAACTGTACACAAGCACGGCGAGGCAATGTGCTATTTTTTTCAAGATCTACACGGCCAGATAAACGAGTTACAGTTTCAATGTTAAAGCCTTGGCTAGACACAATTTGTGTAACGGCTTGTAAATGTGCAGCAGTGAGTTCCGGTGCTAAAGCCGTGACGATATAACGAGTTCGTCCACCTTCGCTGACCCATTGATCGTATTCTGCGCCCGAGATAGGTTTAAAGCGCACTGTTAAGCCAATATCATGTGCTAAAATCAAAATCTCTTTCATTGCCAACGCGGTCGCAGTTTCATTTTCAGAGGCGACCACAATGCCCAATGTCAGTTGATTATGAATAACAGCCTGACCTACATCCAGTATTTGCAATGAATGTACGGATAGTACTTGCATTAATCGGGTAAACTGGTTTGGTTGGTCCGGTCCTAAAAAGGATATAAGAATGATTTCTCGCATGAATTGACTCTAGTCTGAGTGACAACTATTGTAAGAATCATAATCGAATTTCAATATAATTGCCTTGGAAGTTTAACTTGATTGCGCCTAGACAAGGGCTATTTGCTAGCCTACTGATCATTAGTTTTGCATTGCATACCTTTTTATTGGTGATTGCAACGACACACCAGCTCAATGAAAACCGTGCGAGTCAAGGTCAGCTCATGACCAGTCAACTCGTTGCAGACAGCTTATCTGAGCTTGAACCTGCCAATACGGTCTCTTTAGCTCTGATTGCCAATCGCTATGCGACCAATCCAAGTGTGGCATCTATCCGTATTCTTGACGCCAATAAACAAGTTTTGGCAACAAGCGGCATGTCAAAAACTCGCCAAGGTGAAATTTTTGTTCGTGATGCGCTTCAAAACGAGAAAAAAGTCGGTTCTATTGAAATCACACTAATTCAACCAAGTATTGGGGAAATTCTTCGTACCCAATGGCTTGCAATTTTAGCCTCACTGTTTTTACATGTTTTATTATGGCTTGCTTACCGTGCCATTGCTCGCCCAACGCGTAGTGAATACTTAGCCCGTATTAACGAAGAAAACCGTTTAAAACATGAAATTCAAGAGTTAACTCAAGCTCTCGCGCTTGAAAAACAAAATACAGTGACCTTGGTAGCCCAAGCTCAGCAGCAAGCTAAAGCTAAACCAATTGTTCGCTCACAACCAGAAAAAAGCTTAGAGTCTACAGACCAAAATACCTTGGCACTTAATATTCAATTTTATGACCCTAAACAGTTATTAAGTAGTGTTAACCAGTCTGTTTCTGTACCGTACTTTAAACTTTGTCAGCTCTTTTTAAATAAGAGTATTGAGCTATGCACGAAGCATTATCATTTGAAAGCAACTGATATTGATGTTGTAGATGAGTTTCATGCAGAGGGCGCAACACTTGCCATTTCGACTTCACATCCACACGCTGTAGAGTGTCTACTTATGGTAGGTACGGTTTTTCAATTGCTTTCAGATGTTTTATATAAGCGTTACCGTGAAGATAAACGCTTTGCGCTACAAACTCGCAGTGCCGTGTGTAATGCCGTAGAAGCAATGCAAATTGATGCCAAAGAAGCTGCTCAACGTTTAGCGCAACATCTTCATGCGAAAGAATCTGCACTCTACCTTGATAATGAACAGCTTAAAGCAATTCAAGACAGCTATCAGCTTGTTGCAATGCCTAACCCAAGTAATGTCATGACTCGTCATGCATTTATGATCAATGGTATGAATGCTGAATGTGCAGAGCTTGCACAAAATATTCGAACTGAAATTTTAATGGGGAAAAAATCAATCCCACAAAATGACAGCCCGAGTAGTGCAGCATCTTAAAAATTTATTGTGCGCATTTAAACCTAGCCATTCGGCTAGGTTTTTTTATCTAAATTTATGGTATTTATTTTAAATAATTTTATTTCTTTATGATTTATTTATCTAAATAAATCCGGTTCTATGATGTTGAGTCGTAAATTTGGATAAATCAGAATCATAGGCAAAATTCTATAAACAGCGTAAACTATGCGAAATTTATTCAATAGAAATTGTCTTACGACAAAAAAAGGTGAAAGCGAATGCCGCTGAGTCGTGTTGAAGAACTTGTCGCCGATATTCGTGCAGGCAAAATGGTCATCTTAATGGATGACGAAGACCGTGAAAATGAAGGTGATCTTGTCATCGCAGCAACGCATGTACGCCCTGAAGATATTAACTTCATGATTACACATGCACGCGGTTTAGTTTGCTTAACTTTAAGCCGTGAACGTTGTAAACAATTAAACCTCCCGCTGATGGTTGACCAGAACGGTGCCCAGCATGGTACTAACTTTACGTTATCTATCGAAGCAGCTGAAGGTATTACCACAGGTATTTCGGCAGCAGAACGTGCTCACACGATTCAAGCTGCTGTGGCAGCACATGCCAAACCAACCGATATTGTACAACCGGGTCATATTTTCCCACTCATGGCACAGCCAGGTGGTGTATTACACCGTGCAGGTCATACCGAGGCAGGTTGTGATTTAGCACGACTGGCAGGTCTTGAGCCTGCATCTGTCATTTGTGAAATCATCAAAGAAGATGGCACAATGGCACGCCGCGCAGATTTAGAAATTTTTGCTGAGAAGCATGGCCTAAAAATTGGTACAATTGCCGACCTAATCCACTACCGTATGACCAATGAGCAAACTGTAGAACGTTTGGATCAAAGAACGATTCAAACAGAATATGGTTCATTTGAGCTCTATCGCTATCGTGAGATAGGTAACCCTGATATTCATTTGGCTTTAGTCAAAGGTGAGCCAAAAGAAGGTGTTACAACGGTACGTGTACATGGTTTTAGTCCTGTTCGCGATTTGCTTAAGCTAAATAAAGCTGACGGTGAACCGGCTTGGAATCTAGACCGTGCGCTACAAACGATTGCAGCAAGTGACCGCGGCGTTTTAGTCTGGATCGGACAAGATCATTTGCAAGACTTGGGACCAGCGTTGGATGATTTAACTAAGCCAAAACCGGTGAAATCCAATGCAGCACTTTCACATCAATATCAAACTATTGGTGTTGGTGCTCAAATTTTGCGTGATTTAGGTGTTGAAAAAATGAAGCTTCTGAGCTCACCATTGCGTTTCAATGCCTTATCTGGCTTTAATTTAGAAGTAGTGGAATATGTCACTGCTGATCAAATCACAACGAAATAATCGAGGTTGCTATGGCAATTCGCCGTATTGAAGGTTTATTACATCTCGCAAGCGAAGGTCGTTATGCGATTTTAGTGGGTCGTTTCAACAGTTTTGTTGTTGAACACTTATTAGAAGGCGCGATCGACACGTTAAAACGTCATGGCGTAAATGAAGATAACATTACTGTTATTCACGCTCCAGGCGCATGGGAACTACCGATCGTTGCTAAAAAATTAGCTACATCAAACCAGTTTGATGCCATCATTGCACTCGGTGCAGTCATTCGTGGTAGCACACCTCACTTTGACTTTGTTGCTGGTGAATGTGCGAAAGGTTTAGGTGTAGTTGCGTTAGAAAGCAGCTTGCCTGTTATCAATGGTGTATTAACTACTGACAGCATCGAGCAAGCAATCGAACGCTCAGGTACAAAAGCAGGAAACAAAGGTAGCGAAGCTGCTTTAACTGCAATTGAAATGGTTAATTTATTAAAGGCAATTTAAAGCATGTCTCAAACACTGCAAGCCGCTTATGCAGCAAAACGTAAAGCACGTCGTTTTGCTGTACAAGGTATTTATGAGTGGCAAATGAGTCACAACCCTGTACATGAAATTGAAGCGCGTACACGTGCTGAAAATGCAATGCACAAGGTAGACTTGAACTATTATCACGAACTACTTACTCAAGTTATCGCTCAGCACGAAGACCTTGATGCGTTACTTATTCCGGTACTTGACCGTGAAATTGACGCGCTAGATGGTGTAGAGCTCGCAACTTTGCGTTTAGGTGCTTACGAGTTACGTGATCATCTAGAAATTCCATATCGTGTGGTACTTGATGAAGCAATCGAACTTGCGAAGCATTTTGGCGGAGCAGACAGTCATAAATACATCAATGGTGTATTAGACCGTTTAAGTTCGACACTGCGTAGCGCAGAAAAACAACAAGCAAAATAATAGGCTTGATGTTCTATGGCTGAGTTCTCAATTATTGACCAATACTTTAATCGTCAGTCACATCCTGACGTTGCGCTTGGTATTGGTGATGACTCAGCCTTAATTACTCCCCCTCCAAATCAACAATTGGTGATCTGTGCAGATACACTTGTTGCTGGACGTCACTTCCCTCTTGAAACCTCGCCCCATGCGATTGGCTGGAAAAGTGTTGCCGTAAATCTGTCTGATATTGCTGCAATGGGCGCCAAACCACATAGTATTTTACTTGCGATCAGCTTGCCTCAAGTTGACCATGAGTGGCTTGAAGGATTTAGTCAGGGAATCTATGACTGTTGTGATCAATTTGGAGTTGCCTTAATTGGCGGAGATACCACTCAAGGTCCGCACCTTACCATTACCGTCACAGCCATGGGCTGGATTGAAACAGGAAAAGCTGTATTACGTTCAGGCGCTAAGGTCGGTGATTATGTTTGTGTAAGTGGGCAGATTGGTGATGCTGCTTATGGGCTTCAGCATTTAGGACATTCCCTACAACAAAGACTGGACTATCCGACGCCACGTTGTAAGCTTGGAGAAGAGCTAAAAGGGCTCGCCTCTAGCATGATCGATGTGTCAGATGGTTTAGCTCAAGATTTAGGACATATTTTAAAAGCGTCCAAGGTTGGAGCACGACTCATCCTGGAAAAATTACCTGTTGATCCTGTACTGCAACAACTAGAAGAACAACAGCGTTGGCAATATGCGCTTGCAGGTGGTGATGACTACGAATTATGTTTTACAATAACACCGCAAAATTATGAAAAACTTTTGCAAAAACAACTAGACGTTAAGATTACAATGATCGGACAGATCGTTGAGCAAACAAAACTAACTTTTGAGCATTTGGGTTCAGATTACCCATTGCAAATTCATGGATACCAACACTTTGCATAAACCGCCGATTCATTTTAAAGACATGTCTTGGTTCAACCGCTGCATCGTTTTCTGTGGGGTTGGTTTTGGATCTGGTCTTGCTCCTAAAGCACCTGGTACTTTTGGCTCTGCTTTCGCCTTACTTTTTGTTCCCATCTGGTTATCTCTCGGGTTTACTTTAAGTTTAATCGCTATTCTCATCATGTCAGTGGTGGGTATTTATATTTGCGGTCAAACTGCAAAAGTAATCAACGTACACGATGATGGTCGAATTGTGTGGGATGAATTTGCAGGACAATCTATTACCTTTCTTCCCCTACTCTATTTACAACAAATAAATTGGATTTGGGTAATTACAGGATTTATATTATTTCGAATTTTCGATGTTTGGAAACCTTGGCCTATACGCGTCATTGATCGCCAAGTACACGGTGGTTTTGGTATTATGCTTGACGATATTATTGCCGGTGTATGGGCTGCTCTTTGTACACTAATTATTATCCATTTGAGTTAAATCATTCGAGTTATTCATGTCAACTACTGTCATTATTCTTGCTGCAGGCAAAGGAACGCGAATGCGTTCTCAGCTCCCTAAAGTACTACAACCTTTAGCTGGACGCCCGCTACTAGGACATGTTATTAAAACAGCAAAACAACTATTAGCAGAAAACATCATTACCATTTATGGACATGGTGGCGATCACGTAAAAAAGACATTCGCACAAGAAAATATTCAGTGGGTTGAACAAGCAGAACAGTTAGGGACCGGTCATGCTGTACAGATGACTTTACCGGTACTTCCTAAAGACGGCATTTCATTAATTTTATACGGTGATGTTCCTTTAGTCCGTCAAACAACGCTTGAACAACTGATTGAAGCATCAAATAAAACCGGTATTGGCATGATTACTTTACATGTCGATAACCCAACAGGTTATGGCCGTATTGTCCGCCAAGACGGTAAAATCCAAGCGATTGTTGAACATAAAGACGCAACCGAAGCTCAGCGTCAAATTCAAGAAATCAACACAGGTATTTACTGTGTCAGCAATGCAAAACTGCATGAGTGGTTGCCTAAGCTTTCAAATGAAAATGCACAAGGCGAATACTATTTAACTGATATCGTTGCGATGGCTGTTGCTGATGGTTTAGAGATCGCTTCAATTCAACCAGAGCTCGCATTTGAAGTTGAAGGTGTAAATGACCGCCTGCAACTTGCAGCACTTGAGCGTGAATTTCAGAAGCAACAAGCAAAAGAACTTATGCAGCAAGGCGTAACTTTTGCTGATCCTGCACGTTTTGATTTACGTGGTACAGTAAAAGTTGGACATGATGTTCGTATTGATGTGAATGTCATTATTGAAGGCGACTGTGAACTTGGTGACTTTGTCGAAATCGGTGCTGGCTGTATCTTAAAAAATACAACCATTGCAGCGGGCACTAAAGTCCAAGCGTACAGCGTTTTTGATGGAGCAGTTGTTGGGGAAAATACCCAAATTGGTCCATTCGCACGCTTACGTCCAGGTGCTAAATTGGCAAACGAAGTACATATCGGCAACTTTGTTGAAGTCAAAAATACAACGATCGGTCTAGGCAGTAAAGCTAACCATTTCACCTATTTAGGTGATGCCGAGATCGGTGCTGAATCAAATATTGGGGCAGGTACAATCACCTGCAATTATGATGGTGCAAATAAACACAAAACCACTATTGGCGATGCAGTTTTTATCGGTTCTAATAGCTCGCTGGTTGCGCCTGTGACTATTGGTAATGGAGCAACAGTCGGTGCGGGTTCTGTGATTACGAAAGATGTGGCTGAACAAAGTCTCTCCTTTGAGCGTGCTCAACAAATTTCTAAAGCAAATTATCAACGTCCCCAAAAGCTTAAAAAATAAGAGGATTGAAATATGTGTGGTATCGTCGGAGGCGTTGCAGAACGTTGTGTAACCGAGATTTTAATTGAAGGTTTAAAACGTCTTGAATATCGTGGTTATGATTCGGCAGGCGTTGCTTTACTCAATAACCAGCAAATTTTACGTGAACGCCGTGTTGGTAAAGTTGCCAATCTTGCAGACGCTGTTTCAGAACACCAGCTTACTGGAGCAATTGGTATTGCGCATACCCGTTGGGCAACACACGGTAAACCAACCGAAAATAATGCTCACCCGCACATGTCAGGCAAGGTAGCAGTCGTTCACAACGGTATTATCGAGAACTATCAAGAGCTTAAAGATGACCTTCAAGCTTTAGGATATGTATTTACTTCTCAAACAGATACTGAAGTGGTAGCCCATTTAGTTGCAGAAGCTCTAAAAAATACTGATAGTTTACTTGAAGCAGTAGAATCTGTAGTTCCTCAGCTTAAAGGTGCCTATGCGTTAGGTATTATTCACAGCGATTACCCAGATGAACTCATTACTGTACGTGAAGGTTCACCACTTGTAATTGGTGTGGGTATTGGCGAGAACTTTATCAGTTCAGACCAATTGGCTCTTTTACCAGTAACAAACCGTTTTATTTACTTAGAGGAAGGCGATATTGCCCGTCTTACTCGTACTTCAATTGAAGTATTTGTAAAAGGTGAACGTGTTGAACGTCCAGTTAAAGAACTTGATGCAACTGTAAGCAGTGCTTCAAAAGGTGAATATAAACACTACATGCTCAAAGAAATTTATGAGCAGCCTGAAGCAATCAAACAAACAATTTCTCAAGCACTTGATGGCAACAATTTACGTGATGATTTCTTGAAAGATGCTGATGCAGATTTCAGTAAACTTCAAAGTGTTCAAATTATTGCGTGTGGTACAAGTTATCACTCAGGAATGATCGCTAAATATTGGTTTGAGCAATTGATTGGTGTGCCTTGCCAAGTTGAGATTGCGAGTGAATTCCGTTATCGCTCACCAGTGATTGTGGAAAATACACTTTACATCTGTATTTCACAATCAGGTGAAACAGCGGATACCTTAGCTGCACTACGTGAAACTCAAAAACGTGCTAAAGCAAATAATATCGATATTCAGACTTTAACGATCTGTAACGTCGCAACTTCTTCAATGGTGCGTGAAACTGATCACCACTTATTGACACTTGCAGGTCCAGAGATTGGTGTTGCATCAACAAAAGCGTTCACGACTCAGCTTGCTGCATTAATGTTGTTAATTTTGAAAATTGGTCAAGTGAAACAACGTATTAGCAATGTGATGATTGAAGAGCTTGCTCGTGAATTGTGGCACAGCCCGAAAGTCATTCTTGATACGCTTAAGCAAGATGCTGAAATTTTACGTTTATCAGAATTGTTCGTTGAAAAGCAGCACTGTTTATTCTTAGGCCGTGGCACACATTATCCAATCGCATTGGAAGGTGCTTTAAAGCTTAAAGAAATTTCATATATTCACGCAGAAGGTTATGCAGCTGGTGAGTTGAAACACGGCCCATTGGCACTTGTTGATACTGAAATGCCAATCGTGATTCTTGCACCAAATGACGAAATGCTTGATAAGCTTAAGTCAAATATGGAAGAAGTTCAGGCGCGTGGCGGTGAATTATTCGTTTTCGCTGATGAAAATAGTGGTGTAGTTGAAAAAGACCGTCAACATGTCGTTCATATTCCAGCAGTAAACGAATGGCTTGCACCAATCATTTATAGCGTACCAGTTCAGTTGTTGTCTTATCACGTTGCTGTATTACGTGGTACAGACGTTGACCAGCCACGTAACTTGGCGAAGTCAGTAACTGTAGAGTAATTCAAAAAAGATCATTATTAAGGCATCACCTGCTTTAATAACTGATTGATTAAGCCCGATATGCATTAATTGCCTATTGGGCTTTTTATAGCTCTACAGCTTTTACAGACAATTTCTCAGATAACAAAGAAAAAGTAACATCCGCAACTTCCAACGGGTCTGAACTGGTCCAAATAATATGATTCCCCTCATTTGGACTTTCAGAACTTAAATGATATTGATTGAGCTGCCGAATTAATTGCGCTGTCACAGCTTCGGAAGGCTCAATAATTTGAATATCACGGCCTACAATTTCCTGAATCGTGTCTGAAACAAATGGATAGTGTGTGCATCCTAAAATAATCGTATCGACTTTTTGCTCGACCAACGGCGCTAAAATATTTTTTAAATAATCCTTAACTTCCGCTGTATGTGCTTTGCCCGTTTCAATTTTTTCGGCTAAGCCAATACAAGGCACTAAAGACACTTTAATATCTTGCGCGTACGTTTCAATTAAACTTTTTAAGTTTTTGCCCTTCACCGTGGTGGCAGTTGCCAAAACCGCAATATGCTTGCTCACAGTCATTGCCACAGCGGGTTTTACCGCTGGTTCTATCGCAATAAGTGGCACATTAATTTGCGCTCTAATCGTTTCAACCGCAACAGCCGTCATGGTGTTACAAGCAATCACAATCGCTTTGCATTTGCCCTGAGTAACTAGGTTTGAAATTAAATGCGTGGTTCGTGAAACAATCCAGTCGCTTTCTCTGTCTCCATAAGGGACATATTTCGAGTCGGCGAAATAGATAATGTCTTCATTCGGAAGCGCCTCCCGAATATGCTTAAAGAGAGACAACCCGCCTAAGCCAGAGTCAATCATTCCAATCGGGCTGTTATTGTTATTCATGCATTATCCTGTATTTCATGTATTTAGAAAAATTCTTTCATGGTTGCCAAGTCTGTGAGCACGACTTTGGGCTGAATGGTTTTTAATTTTTCGGCCGATGTATAACCCCAACCTACCGCAGCAAAATCAATACCTGCTTCATGTGCAGCTTCGCCATCCGTGGTTTGGTCGCCGACATAAATTGCTTGGTTTTTACTTACATCCAAAATGTTGAGAACACGCTTTATTCGCTTCGCTTTGCCAAATATAGACGAGCCACCATCAATATGGCTAAAAAGCTCACAGAGTTCTTTACCCAGTACATTTTGACAGTTTTCTTTAGAGTTTGAAGTAATAATTGCGAGCGTATAACCCCGCTTATGCAGTTCAATTAAGTGGTCCCGCATACCCTCAAACAAATGAATTTCTTCATCTCTTTCTTTCATTAACCGAATAAAGTCTTTCGCAATCCAAGGCAGTTTCCACCGAGAAACGTTCATCTCTTTCATAATTTCTCTAGGCGTAAGTTGTTTGTAGTAATCGACTTCGTGAAGGCTTACCGATTTAAATTTATACTTTGCGGAAAGTTGATTTAAAACGCTTAGAAAAAAATGAAAGGAGTCGGCTAAGGTGCCATCTAAATCAAAAATAATAGCCTGATATTCTTTTAGGTTTTTTTCCATTTCTAGTTTCGAAAATATATTTTTTATTATTATATTCTGTTTTCTATCGGTTTTTAAATCAGGCCCAACAAGGACCTGACCAAATTTCGATTTTTGTTTTAAGCTGCCGCTTTTTGTTCCTTTATCCAATTTTTAATACGGGCATCGAGTATATTTAAAGGCAATGTTCCTGCATTTAAAACCATGTCATGGAACGCTTTGATATCAAAACGGTCTCCAAGCTCATGTTTCGCGAGCTCCCGTAGCTCTAAAATTTTTAGTTGGCCCATCTTATATGCCAATGCTTGGGCAGGAATAGCGATATAGCGATCCGTCTCTGCCTGAATATCAGGTTCATCTAAAGCTGAGTGTTCTCTCATGAAATCAATCATTTGCTGACGCGTCCACTTTTTATAATGCACGCCAGTGTCCACCACTAAGCGACAAGCACGGAACAACTCACTCGATAGTCTTCCATAGTCTGAAAGCGGGTCTTTATAGAAACCAACATCTTTACCCAGTTGCTCTGCGTAAAGTGCCCATCCTTCAATGTAGGCGGTGTGGTTGGGTTGCTTTCGGAACATCGGCAAATTTGGCAAGTTTTGGGCAATATCAATCTGCATATGGTGGCCGGGAATTGCCTCATGGTAAGCGGTTGCTTCCATGGATATTTTGGAACGTTCAGAGAAGTCGCCAGTATTTACATATACTTGTCCCGGCCGTGAACCATCAGGTGTTCCTTGGTGATACTCCGCACCTGCCGCTTCTTTTTCTCGATATTGCTCTACAGGTAAAACTTCGACTTTATTTTTGGGTAATAAACCAAAGAGCTTTGGCAACTCTGGTTGCATTTGGGCAATATATCCGCGATAAATCTCTAAAATTTCTTCACGAGATTTTGGGAAAACCGCGGGATTTGTTTTTAGAGATTGTTGGAAACTTTTTAAGTCATTGAAACCTTGTGCTTTGGCAATTTTCAGCATTTCCGCTTCTATACGAGCAACTTCTTTTAATCCGAGCTGATGAATGTTTTCAGGGCTTTCCGAGGTTGTCGTATTATTTTCTACATAAAAGCGATAGAGTTCGTCACCGTTTGGCAAACTCCATATACCCTCGTGTTGTCGTCCATAGGGTAAGTAATCTTTCTGAATAAACGTCCCGAGTTTTTGATAGGCAGGCCGAACATTCTGATCTATGGCTTGTAGCACTTCACGGCTTAAACGCTCTTGTTCTGCTTTCGAAATATTTTTTGGAAATTGCTTTAATGGAGAGGCAAAAACACTGTCCTTCCCTGCGGGCGTCGCAATGCTAGTAATCTGCTTTGCCACCTTTTCAATTAAATATTTGGGTGGCATCAAGCCATCTTTTTGTCCTTGTTTCGCTAACTGAATACCTTGCTCAAGAATAAGAGGGATTTGTTTTAAACGAGAAATATAGTCTTGATATTGTTTAGCATTATCAAATGGAATCGAACTAATAAATCCCGGAAATTGTAAATGTAGTCCCCACATTTGATTAAAAGGCATCTCATACAATTTCAAATCATAATATTTAAGTGTTTCTTTCAACTGATAAATCATTAAATCTTTATTTAATTGATCAGTTGCTGAAAACCCTGTGCTATCAATTGCTTCAAAACGTTTTAAAAAATTTTGCGTAGTTTTTTTATCTTTCTTAATCTGATTTTTTGAAAACTCGGTCCACCGATTGTTGTAGCGTAAATCACCTAAAGTCGTTGCAATTTCAGGATTATTTTTTAAAGTATATTCCCACTGCTCTTGTAAAAGCTGGTTTAAAGCTTTCACCCGAACAGAGATATCACTCTTTTGTTTAGATTGTGATTTTTCGATGGTATTCGTATTAATTTCGGGGTTTGCAGCACCAGAAGAATGAGACATCCAAAATAAAACACTGATACAAGCAAAATGTAAGGTTCTGTTTTTCATTTAATTATCCAAACATATTTAACGAAGTTTAAAATAAAGACAAAACAAATTACGTGCCAAGCAGCCTATAAAATAGTGTAAAAATCGAGTATTTTTTAACTCAATGATTTTATAAATTAATTTTCTTTTTAATTATATTATTTATAGTTGCTATCTATATTCCGTATCTGACTTTAATTTACCAGAAAGTCAAAAAAAAGCGCACATGAGCGATCTCAGTGCACTTTTTCATTTCTACATTAAAAATTGTTTCTCAAGAAAACAAATATTGATAAACAATATAGGCAGCCAACTTTGCAGTTCTATTGTCTAAATCAAATTTTGGATTGCACTCAGCAATATCTAAAAGTTTGATTTTTCCAGTCTCTTGAATATGCTTAAAAATCGCTTCAAAAGTCGCTAAATCAATTCCTTTTACAGCAGGTGCACTGACTCCTGGTGCAACCGCAGCCGTGAATACATCTAAATCAATCGTAACGTACAAACAGTCTACTTTTTCAATAAAAGCATCAACCGCTGCAAGCACGTTGTTTAGGTTAAAAATATTAACCTCATGATCACGTAAATATGAACAATTCAGCGCATCGGCAGTATCAAACAAAATTTTAGTATTGGCATGGTTGGCAACCCCAATACATAAATAATTAAATTGTTTTTGATACTGTTCTGAAAGACGAGCTGCCTGTAAAAAAGGTGTTCCAGAGGTGGCATGCTCAGCTTCACGCAAATCAAAATGGGCATCGAAATTAATAATGCCGATTTTTTTATCTGGCGCGTGGGCTTGTACATATTGGAACAGACCGCTAAAGCTGCCAAATGCAACTTCATGTCCACCGCCCAATACAACAGGTTTTAAGCCATGTTCTAGGCTATTTGCGACTTGTTCAGCTAATTCGCTTTGTGCTTGCTCTAAATTGCCATATTCACAGGTCACCGTCCCCAAATCGACAATACTGACTGGACGATGAATTGGTAAGTTAGCCAGTTGGGTACGAATCGCATCTGGTGCGTCGGCAGCACCAACTCGGCCTTTATTACGTTTTACGCCTTCATCAGAGCTAAAACCAATCAGGGCAAATTCAGCATGTTGGGTGGTGTTCACTATATGGTGAATAC
Organism: Acinetobacter sp. UC24323; assembly: GCF_024151445.1. Classification (NCBI taxonomy): domain Bacteria; kingdom Pseudomonadati; phylum Pseudomonadota; class Gammaproteobacteria; order Moraxellales; family Moraxellaceae; genus Acinetobacter; species Acinetobacter sp. UC24323. Next base: position 191,287 of record NZ_JAHIBY010000006.1, read on the forward strand.
GTTGATGTGCCTCACCCTCGCCATCATGTCGGCCTTGCCATTTAAATGTGTGATTCATGTGACACCGTTTAAAAAATAACTTCTTGTCCATGCTGAACGACTCGCTTAGGCAAATCTCCGCCCAGCCAGTAAACAATTTCAGATGGATGCTCAATATCCCAAGCGACAAAGTCAGCGACTTTACCCTGCTCCAAACTACCGTGTGTTTGCTCTAAACCAAGCGCTTGTGCAGCATGAATAGTGACACCTGCTAATGCTTGCTCAGGCGTTAAACGGAATAACGTACTGCCCATATTCAGCATTAAACGTAAAGAAAGTGCTGGAGATGTACCCGGATTTAAATCACTCGACAGCGCAATACGCACGCCATGTTTAATGAGGCTTTCAATCGGTGGGTATTGTGTTTCACGCAATAAATAAAAGGCACCCGGTAATAACACTGCAACCGTGCCCGACTCTGCCATGGCTTTGACATCATCTTCGGTCATGTACTCTAAATGGTCAGCCGACAAAGCATGATAACGTGCTGCCAAACTTGAACCACCTAGCGATGAAAGCTGTTCGGCATGAAGCTTAACGGGTAGCCCCAATGATTGTGCCGTTTTAAAAACACGTTCAACCTGAGCAGGTGAAAATGCTAAATGCTCGCAGAAAGCATCAACTGCATCGACTAAGCCTTCAGCATGCAGTTTAGGCAGCATTTCTGTACAGATATGCTCGATATAAGCGTCGCTTTGGTCTTTGTACTCTGGCGGTAAAGCATGTGCAGCTAAACACGTACTTTTTACCGTCATCGGTAATTTTTCACCAATTTGACGGATCACACGCAGCATCTTGCGCTCGTTTTCGTAGTTGAGTCCGTAGCCAGACTTAATTTCAATGGTGGTTACACCGTCTTGTTGCATGCAGCGAATACGCTTAAGGGCTGAGTTCAGTAATTGTTCTTCGCTGGCTTCTCGGGTTGCGCGTACTGTACTAGCAATACCGCCACCACTTGCAGCAATTTCAGCATAACTCACGCCCTGTAAGCGCTTTTCAAACTCAACACTACGGTTACCACCAAATACGCTATGCGTATGACAGTCGATGAACCCTGGGGTTACCCAAGCGCCATTTAAGTCAACTGTTTCGGAATAAGTGTCGGCAGGAAGTTGTTGTTGTTTTCCAATCCAGTGGATGAGATGCCCTTCTGTGACAATTGCAGCATCTTCAATGTAGGAATATTGCCCATTTTGCATGGTGGCAATATGGCAGTTTCGCCAAAGTTTTTTCATTAGCCTATCCTCGAAACTGCCCAACAGTAAAACTATTGGGCAGCTGATTTGTTAGCTTTCCATTTCTATGTTTTGCTGGACAGGCTCACTTTCCTTTCCCAAGCTTTGCTCTGGTTTTACCCAAATACGATAAGCAATAGTTAAGAGAGCAAGCCAAGTGATTCCTACATAAATTGCAGGACGCGAATCTGGGAAGTAGCCCATCATCACTAAAATGAACACCATAAAACCGATTGCAAAAGCAGGAGCATATGGCCAGCCAAATACAGGGAAATCAAGTGCCTTAATTTCAGCAGTAGATAATTTACGGCGCATAGCCACTTGCGAAAGCAAGATCATGAGCCATACCCAAACAGTTGCAAACGTTGCAATTGATGCAATGATGACAAACACATTTTCAGGAATCAGGTAGTTCAGCACCACACCAATTAACAGCACGCCAGCCATAACCACAACAGTCATCCAAGGCACGCCATTACGCGATAATTTTTGGAAAATTCGAGGTGCTTGACCACGATTTGCCATACCGTACAACATACGGCCTGCACCAAACACATCACTATTAATTGCCGAAATTGCAGCAGTTACCACTACAATATTTAAAATATTTGCAGCAGATTTAATGCCTAAGTTTTCAAAAATTTGTACAAACGGACTGCCTTGGCTACCAATCTGGTTCCATGGGAAAATCGACATGAGTACAAATATAGTCAGTACATAGAAAAGTAAAATACGTACCGGAACAGCATTAATTGCTTTTGGTAAAGTGGTTTTCGGGTCTTGTGATTCACCTGCTGTAATACCAATAATTTCGATACCACCGAAAGCAAATACCACTACAGATAAACATGCAACCAAGCCTGCAATGCCATGTGGCATAAAGCCTTCATAGATCCATAAGTTTTGAATCCCCGGCACTACACTGCTATGGTCAGCATGGAAGCCATAGAACATCAAACCTAAGCCACCTAAAATCATGGCAACAATGGCACTCACCTTGACAATTGAGAGCCAAAATTCGAGTTCACCAAAGACTTTCACATGAATGAGGTTAATTGCGCCCAAGAACATGATGAGAGACAAAATCCAGATCCACCGTGGGACATCGGGATACCAGAACCCCATATAAATACCAAACGCAGTGACATCGGCAATTGCAACAATCACCATCTCAAAAACATAAGTCCAGCCTGTCGTAAAGCCGGCCAAAGGACCAATGTATTGAGAAGCATAGTGGCTAAATGAGCCAGAGACAGGGTTATGGACTGCCATTTCACCCAGTGCGCGCATCACAATATAAATTGCAATCCCTGCAACGATGTACGCAAGTAATACTGAAGGCCCTGCCATTTTAATAGCAGTTGCCGAACCATAGAAAAGCCCAGTTCCAATTGCTGAGCCCAATGCCAAGAAACGAATGTGGCGGGTGTTTAAGCCCCGCTGTAGTGTGGAGTTTTGTGACATTATAATCTCCAATCCTTGAGGAAATTTAGTTGGATTCGGCCACTCCATGTGACCGTTTTATCAATCACACTTCAGATAAACTAGGGAGTAGTTTTGGAATGAGTAACTCGTTTAGGCAACCACTCGCAAGCAATTCACTAGCCTGTTCGATATCAGGAGCAAAGAAACGGTCTTCACTGTAGTAAGGAACTTGGTCGCGCAAGATTTTACGAGCTTGTTCAAGTTTAGGCGAGCTTTTTAAACCTTCACGGAAGTCTAGACCCTGACAAGCGCCTAACCATTCAACAGCTAAAATGCCGCGAACGTTATCAGCCATATACCAAAGACGTTTACCAGCATTTGGAGCCATCGATACATGGTCTTCTTGGTTGGCTGAAGTCGGTAGGCTATCCACACTTGCAGGATGTGCAAGCGCCTTGTTGTCACTTGCAAGAGCAGCAGCGGTTACCTGAGCAATCATAAAGCCCGAGTTAACACCACCATTTGCTACCAAGAACGGTGGAAGCTGTGACATATGACGGTCCATCATCATCGAAATACGACGTTCAGATAGTGAACCAATTTCTGCAATTGCCAATGCTAAATTGTCGGCCGCCATTGCAACAGGTTCTGCATGGAAGTTACCACCAGAAATCACGTCACCTTGTTCAGCAAATACAAGCGGGTTATCAGATACGGCATTTGCTTCAATTTCTAATACTTCAGCAGCCTGACGGATTTGAGTTAAACATGCACCCATCACCTGTGGTTGGCAACGTAAAGAATATGGGTCTTGAACTTTGCCACATTCTTCATGTGAACGAGAGATTTCACTCGAATCAGTCAATAAATCGCGATAAGCCGCAGCTACATCAATTTGACCACGTTGGCCGCGTACTTCGTGAATACGCGCATCGAAAGGTGCACGTGAACCAAGCATTGCTTCAACACTTAAGCCACCACAAACTGTCGCGGCAGCAAATAAATCTTCCGCTTCAAATAAACCACGTAAAGCGTAAGCTGTCGAAACCTGCGTACCATTTAAAAGTGCCAAACCTTCTTTAGCCGCTAAAGAAATTGGTTCTAAACCTGCAATTTTTAAAGCTTCAACTGCTGGTAACCATTCACCTTTATAACGTGCCTTACTTTCACCAAGTAAAACTAAAGACATGTGTGCAAGTGGTGCCAAGTCACCAGAAGCCCCTACTGAACCTTTAAGTGGAATGTGTGGGTAAACTTCAGCATTAATTAAGGCCAACAAAGCATCAATGACTTTACGACGAATACCAGAGAAACCACGTGCCAAGCTATTTGCTTTCAATAGAATAATTAAACGGACCATTGCATCATCAAGTGCTTCGCCTACACCTGCGGCATGGGAAAGCACCAAAGAACGCTGTAATTTTTCTAAATCTTCAGGCGCAATTTTAGTTGAAGCAAGTAAGCCAAAACCTGTATTAATACCGTAAGCTGTACGTCCTTCATTTACAATTTGCTCTACACAAGCCACGCTTGCATTAATTGCAGATGAAGCACTTTCATCTAATTTAACTTTAATTGGGTTGAGGTAAGCTTGACGTAAATCGGCTAAGGTCAGTTTTCCCGGTTGGATCAGTAATTCCATGTTGGCTTCCTAATTTTTTGCACTATATTCTGCTGAGACGGTGCTTTTCACAATTGCAAAAAGCACCGCCAGTTCTTCCATGTATTTTTATTGCGTGATCATTGGCAAGTGTAGGCCTTGCTCTTTGGCACAGTTAATCGCAATTTCATAACCTGCATCGGCATGACGCATAACACCTGTTGCAGGGTCATTGGTCAGTACGCGAGCAATACGTGCAGCAGCTTCATCTGTACCGTCACACACAATCACAACGCCCGAGTGTTGAGAGAAGCCCATACCTACACCACCACCATGATGTAGAGACACCCAAGTTGCGCCGCCTGCTGTATTTAACAATGCATTTAATAAAGGCCAGTCTGATACTGCATCTGATCCGTCTTGCATTGCTTCAGTTTCACGGTTAGGACTTGCAACCGAACCTGAGTCTAAGTGGTCACGACCAATCACGATCGGTGCAGACAATTCACCGCTACGAACCATTTCGTTAAATGCCAAACCAAGTTTTGCACGTAAGCCTAAACCTACCCAGCAAATACGCGCTGGTAAGCCTTGGAAGCTAATACGTTCACGAGCCATGTCTAACCAGTGATGTAAATGCTCATCATCAGGAATTAACTCTTTAACTTTGGCATCTGTTTTATAAATATCTTCTGGGTCACCAGAAAGCGCTGCCCAACGGAATGGACCAATACCGCGGCAGAACAACGGACGGATGTATGCAGGTACGAAGCCTGGGAAATCAAAAGCGTTTGCTACGCCTTCTTCTTTCGCCATTTGACGGATGTTATTACCATAGTCAAATGTTGGAACACCCATTTTTTGGAAATCAAGCATGGCTTGTACGTGTTTTGCCATCGACTGTTTTGCAGCTTTTACAACAGCTTCCGGTTCTTTTTTCGCGCGTTCACGGTATTCATCCCAAGTCCAGCCTACTGGTAAGTAGCCATTAAGTGGATCGTGTGCACTTGTTTGGTCAGTCACCATGTCTGGACGTACACCACGGCGTACAAGCTCAGGTAAAATTTCAGCAGCATTACCATGAAGTGCGATTGAAATTGCTTTACCTTCTTTTGTATAGCGATCAATACGTGCTAAAGCGTCGTCTAAATCAGTCGCTTGTTCATCTACATAACGAGTACGTAAACGGAAATCGATACTTGCTTGTTGGCATTCAATGTTTAAAGAACATGCACCTGCAAGTGTTGCAGCTAAAGGCTGAGCACCACCCATACCGCCTAAACCAGCAGTAAGAACCCAACGACCTTTTAAATCACCATTGTAATGTTGGCGACCTGCCTCAACGAAAGTTTCATAAGTACCTTGTACAATACCTTGGCTACCAATGTAGATCCACGAACCCGCTGTCATTTGACCGTACATTGCCAAAGCTTTAGCGTCTAATTCGTTAAAGTGTTCCCAGTTCGCCCAGTGCGGTACAAGGTTTGAGTTTGCAATTAAAACGCGTGGCGCATCTTTATGAGTTTTAAATACACCTACTGGTTTGCCTGATTGAACTAATAAAGTTTCGTCAGTTTCAAGATTTTTTAGCGTATCTACAATTTTGTCGAAACATTCCCAGTTTCGTGCTGCACGGCCAATACCACCGTATACCACCAATTCTTTCGGGTTTTCTGCAACGTCCGGATCAAGGTTATTCATCAACATACGCAATGGGGCTTCAGTTAACCAACTCTTAGCCGTTAATTCAGTGCCGCGTGGTGCACGAATTTCTACATCACGAAATTTTGTTGTCGTTGTTGTCACAGTCGGACTCCTTCCTTTGAGCTTACATCAGCAGAACATCACTTGTTTCTGCATTTGTATAGTAATGTATTAACTTGTATATACATCTATATACTACACAAATATTTTTCGGCGTGAAGAGGCTTGCTCGTATTTTTTTAAAAAAATTGAATAAACTCATGAATTAAATTAATTTATTTTTATATCTGACATAAAAAAAGCACATATCTTCTAACAAGACATGTGCTTTTTAATCAGTAAACTATATCTTTTTAACGTTGAATTAACTCAATGATATAGCAACTTTTGTGCTGTTTTTTTGGAAAATTGATTGATGTGACACTAGCATTTTTCTCAATTTTTAGCGTCTCATGAGCAGCAAGCTGAACGGAATGCTCATCAACGTTCACTTCCGTTTCACCACCCTGATTAAAAATAAAAATCAGGTCTGCCGAGCTTATAAATGCCTGCTCCGCTGCCTCATTCAACCACTGAAAACGGGCATGAAACTTTGCAGGATCATAAATTAAATTTAAATCCCGAATTGCACCGTCAACTAGTTCGCTTTGGACCTGACTCTCGCCATGGAAAGCAAAAATATCGCCCTGTTTCAGCTTTTTGGCAGGAAGGTCATCGACATGCAGTACCATGCCCTGCCCATCAAGTACGCTAATAATGCGTTGTTTATTGGGAAATAACGAAAATGGCCCAGAAGTTGTTACATCTGCCATCGAAATGCGCCACTCAAAGTCGGCTTCACCTTGGCTTCGAGCAATTTCTAAAGTAAAGCCTGCACCATTTTTCCAAAGCATTTTTGTATATTGATCGACCCTGATCAATTCAATCATGGATTAAATTTCCCTTCGAGATAATAGCGACTGCCCGGATAAATCAATCGTGCACTTGAAATGAGTTGTTTGTTTGACCATGTGCGACGGCGGATGAGTAAACACGGTTCAGCTTTAGTAATCTTTAACCACTTACACTCTTGAGGCGATGCTAAAACGGCCTCAACAATGTGTTCACCTTCTGTCACGGGTGCTTTTGCCATGAGGTAAGCATTTGGGGTAATGGTTTTAAAATCTTGTTCTAAATAATCTGGAATCAGTGCTGCATCAACTAAACGATCTTCGACCTGAACAGGTACATCATTTTCATAATGCACAATAATCGAGTGAAATAATTTTTGCCCTTCGCGAGTCTGCATTAACACGCTTTGCTCTGCATTTGCATAAACTTGTTCTAAGACTAAAACTTCAGCGTGGTGCTTATGGTTTCGTGCAATAATCTCATCGGCAATATTATTAATTTGAAAAAGTGCAGTTCGGCCTTGCCCTTCAGCAACGAAAGAACCAACACCCTGAATTCGAACAAGTAAGCCTTCTGTTGTTAACTCACGTAGCGCACGGTTTACCGTCATACGGCTACAGCCGAGTTGATTAACGAGTTCACTTTCCGAAGGAATTTTTTTATTTACAGCCCAAGAGCCTTCATAAATCTTCTGTGAAATCAGCTGTTTTACGCGCTGATATAAAGGAACTGGACTATCAGCTTCAATCGAAAGCTCAGTATGTTCTTGTTTTGATGTTCTGGGCATAACAAATACTCAAAAAGGCAGCAGGCAAAAAGGTATTTTAGTTGACATGCTATGTATATACAACCACATACAACATGTTAATTTATGAATTAAATATATTTTAAAAAGTTTAAAAAATAAACATAGCTCGACAAGAGCTAATTTAAAGTTTTATGTAGAGAAATTCAAATATATAAAGGCTTTATCAACATTTATTTAATAGTTATTTCTGCTAAGCCAGTGCCCATCCCAGAAAACAAAAATATCATTTTTTCTGGTTTACGAAATGATGCTTAAAATTTTTATTTAAAATAACTGATCGATAGTATTCTTCTGCCACACAGTATATTAATAAAACTGGAAGCACATCGAATGCGTAATTATAAAATAGATATTCTTCGAGGAATTTCTATCCTTTTGGTTCTTTTACATCATTTTAATATTCCTTATAAACTTAAAGATACATGGTTAGGTTTTGATTTTTTAGGTGAAGCATTTAGCACAGTCATCGCAAGAAATGGAAATTATGGCGTCACCATGTTTTTTGTGATTTCGGGTTTTTTAATTACCCATCACACTTTAAAACGAGACAAACAATTTTCTGCAATTAACCTCAAGCATTTTTATATCCGACGGGCAGCACGTATTTTACCGTGTCTGGTATTACTCATTTTAGGTGTAAGCATACTTGGTTCATTTGACTTAAAACCCTTTATGAACCAAGCACCGAATGGCATTGAGGTCTCTTATCCTTTAACCATATTTGCAGCCTTAACCTTCTGGATGAATATCCTGATTATTAAATTTGGTTGGGTAAACTACGCTTTGGGCGTGTTGTGGTCGCTCTCTGTAGAAGAAGTTTTTTACTTTGTTTTTCCATTATTGTGTCTACTCACCCGTAGTAATAAGGTCTTTATTGCTGTACTTGTTGGAGTGATTTTATATGGGCCTTATTTTAGGTCTCTCCATTTTGGAGAAGAAAGCGGCGCTTATTTATATCATTATTTTTCAAGTTTTGATGGTATAGCGGTGGGCTGTTTAACGGCGATTTTTTCTCATAAATATCAGCCAAATTGGACCTATAAAAAACCTCTTTCATGGTTGATTATTTTGAGTATGACCGCTCTATATTTATATGCGCCCATTAAAGAAGTCAGTACATGGGGTATTAGCTTATTTGCTCTTGCCACAGGTTTACTCATTTTGTGTTTCCAACATCCTTCCGAAACACAAGCACATAATCTATTTACCAAAGTAATGGTCTGGTTGGGGCAAAGAAGTTACGAAACTTATTTGTTTCATCTGGTTGTGCTGGGCCTTATGAAGGTTGCTTTTATTCCAGCCCAAACCGACTCTAGCATCAAAATTATGCTTTTAATTGGCTATTTGGTTCTGACTTTTATCATTAGCGCAGCAATAGAAAAATACTATTCCACCCCACTTAACAGCTACATTCGAAAGGTTTTTATTAAAGATAAATCATAAAAAATAAGCCCCTTGAAAATGGGGCTTTTTTATTAAGCAATCAACATCGTTTCATCATCTTGCTTAAAAGGATTAGACCAGCTCTGCCATGCTTGTGGTCCTAAAGCCATTTCTTTATCGTTTAACAAGCAGCTATCTAAGCGTTGTATTAAAGCTTGCTCATCCATTTGCATACCAATTAAAACCAGCTCCTGACGCGCATCACCTGTGCGGGCATCCCAGTTTTTCTTAATTTGTTCAATACTGGCGAGGTCACTCGGCCAGTCTTCTTCTGCAACGGCTGCCCACCAATAACCAGCTAAACCGTGTCGAGCCATTGCACCCGCTTGCGACCATGAATAAGCCAATGTCGGTTCGGCAGCCAACCAGAAAAAGCCTTTGGAACGCACGACTCCCGGCCATTCAGCCTGTACCAAATCATAAAAACGCTCGGGATGGAAAGGTCGGCGGGCACGGTAAACAAAGCTACTAATGCCATATTCTTCAGTTTCAGGTGTATGCTCGCCGCGTAACTCTTTTAACCAGCCCGGTGCTTGCGTGGCTTCATCAAAATCAAATAACTGTGTATTTAAGATTTTATCTAAAGCGACCTTTCCAAATTGAGCAATTTCAATTCGGGCACGCGGGTTTAACGTTTTTAAAATGGCGATAAGCTGGTCTTGCTGAGCCTGATCAACCAAATCAATTTTATTCAGTATAATCACATCACAAAACTCGATTTGATCAATAAGAAGATCGACTACAGTTCTTTCATCTTGCTCACCTAATGATTCGCCGCGTTGTTGCAGTGAGTCAACTGAACTGTAGTCCTTAAGAAAGTTAAAAGCATCGACTACCGTAACCATAGTGTCGAGTCGAGCAAACTCATTGAGTGAGTTTCCGTCTTCATCTTCAAAAGTAAAAGTTTCTGCCACAGGTAAAGGTTCTGAAATGCCTGTTGACTCAATCACCAATTGGTCAAAGCGTCCTTCATTGGCTAAACGTCTCACCTCAACCAATAAATCTTCTCGTAGCGTACAGCAGATACAGCCATTACTCATTTCAACCAGCTTTTCATCCGTTCTTGAAAGCTCTGCCCCACCTTCGCGTACTAATGCCGCATCAATATTTACCTCAGACATATCATTAACAATCACGGCAATACGGCGGCCTTCGCGATTATTTAAAATATGGTTGAGTAATGTGGTCTTTCCTGCACCCAAAAAGCCCGATAAAACAGTGACGGGAAGCTTGGCAAATGAGTTGGCGATTGCAGTGTGCATGGCTTGATCTCTTTGAATAATATTTAAACTGATCATGGCTGGCCATTTAAATATGGCCAGATCACAGGCGTAATCTATTTCTAAACCACAATAATGTTATGTTATAACATAACCATTGATCAAGTTTTTATTCCAGTTTTATCTAAGCCAAATCACTTAGTCTTTGAAAAAGTTGCTTTTATAGCCCCTGACAAATTGAGGTTCTATAGTGATGGTCTGGCCCCCATGCTCTAAAACCTTGACTATCAATATGGATTTGTCCTGAAGCATAAACACCCAGTCCCATATTAAACGCTTGGCCTTTAGTCGCCCAGAACTGACAAAGCTTGGTTTTAGTTTGTTGAATATTGAACTGGTCTAAGTCGCTAGGCTGTTCTGGCCCAATTCTAAAATCAAGTGCTGCATTAAAGACATGTCGGGAAGCATCAGCACCACCTGCACAACGGTTTAAAGCTAAAGCTCGATAGACCGAAGTCACTTCAAAATCGTTAATTACGCCTTCGTCAACCAATGCTTTTAATATATTGAGCGTCGGAACAATATTGGACCAAATCTCGCGTGGTGGAACTGCGTAAGGCTCAACTCCACATTTTTGCCAGTCTCGGGCTGAACGTAATAACTCGTGGTCTGGAACTAAATCGGCAAGTCCTTTTTGCTTAAGAAATTGCTTATAAGCTTGTACAGACTGTCTGTGATCTACGGTTGCGATCCAAACGACATAATCTTCAGGCTGTTGTTTGATTTTAACCACAGTTTTAGATGGTTGAGGCAAAGAGGGAGAGCGATGAGTAATCGTCGGCTGGGGTGTTTGAGTACTACAAGCCGCCAGAGATAATACGAGTAAACCTAAATAGCGCTTCATAAATATATTCTATCTTCCCTAAACATCTGGAAGCCTTTAATCATTTAATTTCAGAAATGTTATAATATAACACTTATTAAATTCTTTAATTTCTGTTGTAAATTTTAAAAAATAAAAAAGGACGTATTTATACGTCCTCTTTAGCTTCTAACTAAGATCTGTTTACATATCGGCTTCTAAAGCATGTACAGGCTGTTCAGCTTTTAATTTACGGCGTTTAAATTGATAAGCCACCATCAAACACAAAATCCATCCTGGAATCATCATAACTGCCACACGCATGTCTGGCGTTAAAGACATCACAACTAAAATTCCAAGCATGAATGCCATACAAAGATAGTTGCTAAATGGATACATGAAGCTTGGGAATTTAGTCGTTTGACCTTGACGTTGCATGAATTTACGGAATTTTAAATGTGTCCATGAAATCACAACCCAGTTAATTACAATCGCTGCTACGACAAGCATCATGAGTAAACCAAATGCTTTTTCAGGGAAAATATAATTAAGTAAAACACACAATACCGTTACAAATGCAGAGACTAGAACCGCATTGGTTGGAATACCGCGTTTATTAATACGGGCAAGAGCTTTCGGGGCATTACCTTGTTGGGCAAGACCTAAAAGCATACGGCTGCTGCAATAACTGGTTCCGTTATAGACGGAAACCGCAGCTGTCAAAATAACGAAATTTAATAATGTCGCAACACCTTGGCTATCTAAAGAGGCAAAGACCATCACAAAAGGACTGCCACCTTCTGCCATTTGATTCCACGGAAATAATGAGAATAAAACAAAAAGTGTCGCAATATAGAAAATCAAAATACGATAGATAATCTGGTTTACAGCTTTAGGTAAAGTTTTGTCTGGATCACGCGCTTCAGCAGCAGTAATACCAAAAAGCTCAATACCGCCAAAAGCAAAAATAATCACAGCCATTGCCATAACCAAGCCTTCAATACCAAATGGGAAGAAACCACCTAATGCCCAAAGGTTAGAAATACTGGCCTGAGGTCCTGCTGTGCCGGTTGCAAGTAAATATGAACCGAAACCGATCATGGCTAAAATTGCTAAGATTTTGACAATGGAAAACCAAAATTCCATTTCGCCAAAAAACTTAACATGCAGTAAATTGATACCATTAATGAGAATAAAGAACGTTAGAGCAGATGCCCACGTTGGGATTTGCGGCCACCAATATTGAATATAAAGACCAATTGCACTTAACTCTGCCATACACACAAGTACATTGAGTACCCAATAATTCCATCCTGACATGAAGCCTGCAAAAGGTCCCCAATATTTGTAAGCGAAGTGGCTAAAAGATCCACTTACAGGTTCTTCTACGACCATTTCACCGAGCTGGCGCATCATTAAAAAAGCAATAAATCCTGCAATCGCATAACCCAAGATTACCGATGGACCTGCCAATTTAATCGATTGTGATATACCAAGAAACAGCCCTGTACCAATCGCTCCACCCAACGCAATCAGCTGGATGTGACGATTACTCAAACCATGTTTCAGGTTTCCTTGCTCTTGTGTTGACATATGATTATTCTCATCCTTGTCACGTAATTTTTTTCCAATAAATTACGTATATCATAAATTGATCGGATTTTCATAGAGATTGATGAAAAAATAATTGCGTTACTTTTCTCACAACCGCGCATGAAAACAGAAAATGCAAGAAATAACAATTATTATGCAATGTGTAATTAAATTATGTATTGCGTAATTTGATGAATTCAGTATTATAAGAACCATGAAGTAATTGGTTGTTCTCGGTCTCTATCAAACTCATAAGTAAAAAGATGATCTAAATAACGGTTAAAACTTATTGAGTAGCTCAGTCCCTAGACCGAACTTTTATTTGTATAAGACGCGAGATGAAGACAAGGAAGCGAAAATGGAACAAAAACTAAACTCTTTTATTGAAGTTTCACCTCAATCTGATTTCACTATTCATAATTTGCCTTATGGTATTTTTAGTAGAACAGCCGAAGGCGAGCGTCAGGTCGGTGTAGCTATCGGTGATTGGGTCATTGATCTCGCTGCCCTTGAAAAGCATGGTCTTTTAAAACTTTCAGATCAAGACACCTACTTTAACCAGCCTACACTGAATAAATTTATTGAATCGGGCAAAGCCAATTGGTCTAAAGTTCGTAAAACGCTACAGTCTCTTCTTTCAGTTGATAATTTAACGCTTCAAGAAAATGAAGCATTACGCCAAGAAGTTTTGGTTAAGCAAGACAGTGTTACTTTGCATTTACCACTTCAAGTATCTGGTTATACCGATTTCTATTCTTCTAAAGAACATGCCACCAATGTAGGCTGTATGTTCCGCGACCCTAAAAATGCCTTACTTCCAAACTGGACTGAATTGCCTGTTGGTTACAATGGCCGTGCTAGCTCTGTTGTAGTCAGTGGCACTCAAGTCGTGCGTCCATCTGGACAAATTAAACTTCCAAATGAAGAGCGTCCAGTTTTCTCAGCTACGCGTAAACTCGATTTTGAACTTGAAACAGCATTTGTTATTGGTAAACCAACGGAGCTTGGCCAGCCAATCTCAATTGAAAATGCTTGGGACCATATTTTTGGAATGGTATTACTCAATGACTGGTCAGCGCGCGATATCCAACAATGGGAATATGTACCTCTAGGTCCTTTCAATTCAAAATCTTTTGCTAGTGCCATCTCACCTTGGGTAGTCACGCTTGAAGCACTTGAGCCATTTAAAGTGGAAGGCCCAAAACAAGAGCCTAAACCTTTAGCGTATCTACAAGAAAATATCGCGAATAGTTACGACATTAATTTGAGTGTTGAAATTCAAAGCCCGAAATCAACACAACCTGATGTGATCTGCCGTACTAATTTTAAATATATGTATTGGTCTATGGCTCAGCAGCTAACTCACCACACCATTGGAGGCTGTAACGTTCAGGTTGGTGATTTAATGGGTTCAGGTACCATTTCAGGTTCTACACCAGATTCGTATGGTAGCTTGCTTGAGTTGACTTGGAACACCACCAAGCCTCTAACACTTGCGAATGGTGAAACTCGTGGTTTCTTGCAAGACGGCGACACACTCATCATGAAAGGCCACTGTGAGAAAAATGGTATCCGTATTGGTTTTGGTGAAGTCCGAAATACTGTACTTCCTGCATTAACTTTTGATTTTGCAGAAACTTCGGAGCCTAATTATGAAGCTGTATAGTTACTTTCGTAGCTCTGCAGCTTACAGAGTACGGATTGGTCTCAACCTTAAAAATCTCGCTTATGAAACTGTACCCGTTCATTTGGTTAAAAATGAGCAGCAAAGCGAAGACTATTTAAAGTTAAATCGCAGTGCCTTAGTACCAACTTTAGTGGACGGCGATTTAACCCTGTCACAGTCATTAAGTATTTTGGAATATCTGGATGAACAATATCCTGAAACCAAATTACTTCCAAATGATGTGAAAGAAAGAGCCAAAATCCGTGCTTTTGCACAGGCGATTGCCTGTGATATTCACCCGTTAAATAACTTACGCGTGCTGAAATATTTAAAAAATGATTTAAATGTTTCGGACGAACAAAAAAATTACTGGTATCAGCACTGGATTCTTGAAGGCTTTCAAACACTCGAACAGCAACTTCAAGATTCAAATGGGCAATTTTGCTTTGGACAACACGCAACCATTGCCGACTGCTGCCTAATTCCACAGGTTTACAACGCGAAACGCTTCAAGATTGATTTGTCGGCGTTTCCAAAAATTGAATCAATTTATCAACATTGTTTGTCTATCCCAGCCTTCTATAACGCGGCACCAGAACAA
Source organism: Acinetobacter sp. UC24323 (assembly GCF_024151445.1). Lineage (NCBI taxonomy): Bacteria > Pseudomonadati > Pseudomonadota > Gammaproteobacteria > Moraxellales > Moraxellaceae > Acinetobacter > Acinetobacter sp. UC24323. Next base: position 206,374 of record NZ_JAHIBY010000006.1, read on the forward strand.
CAACCAGATTGGGAATAGTAAAAAGGAGTTTCAACATGACATTTGCCATTAAAAAAATACATCACGTTGCATATCGCTGTAAGGATGCGAAGGAAACTGTTGAGTGGTATAAAAAAATGCTCAACATGGACTTTATCTTAGCTTTTGCAGAAGACCATGTACCTTCAACGAAAGCTTTTGACCCGTATATGCATTTATTCCTAGATGCAGGCCAAGGCAATGTTTTAGCATTTTTTGAATTGCCAACCCAACCAGAAATGGGCCGTGATGAAAATACGCCTCAATGGGTGCAACATATTGCCTTTGAAGTTGAAGATTTAAATGCCCTTTTAGCTGCCAAAAAACATTTGGAAGACAACGGTGTTAAAGTGTTAGGGATTACCAACCACGGTATCTTCCACTCAATTTATTTCTTTGACCCAAATGGGCATCGTTTAGAACTGACTTATAACGATGCACATGCTGAAGAAAAAATTGCAAAAATTACTGAAGAAATGAAAACTGAAATGTTAGAGGAATGGAGCAAAACCAAACGCGCTCCACACCATACTCATTTCTTGCATGAAGAAGAATTAGGCGCGTAATTCTTTCAAAGCAATCGTTTTAAAAGTCGGCATTGATGGGAATAGTTGAATGAACTGTTCTATATCAATGCCGATTTATATTGTTTAAATCTACTAAACCTCTATCAATTTACGCTATAAATGTAAGATGAAGATGTTTGTAAAAATTGTGGATTATTAAACATGTGAATTTCGCTAATAGAAAAAGGTGATTTCTATTTTTCTATAGGCTCAGGCATGATGTAAAACGCATCAATGCCAATTTATGTTCTGAACAAAACTGTTTAACTGTTGAAGTAAATCGATTAAGGGTATTTAAATGATTGAAGAAAAAATATCTGGGGGGGTTCAATCACTTGAAGTTGGCTTATCCGTACTAAATGCCCTTTTAGAGCACAATCAACCCATTATTCTCAAAGACTTATCTAGTAAGCTTGAGATGCATCCTGCCAAAGTACACCGCTACTTGGTGAGCCTAATTCGCATGGATTACGCCAAACAGCTTGAGGATGGCCAATATGCCTTAGGTGATCAAGCATGGCGTTTAGGCTTAAACTGCATTCAGCACAGCGATACTTTACAGTTAGTACAACATTTAATTTACGACTTACAAAGCAAAATTGGCTGTGGTATTCAAATTAGTAAGTGGTCACCCAAAGGCCCTGTCGTGGTTCAATCGATTGAATCTAACCACCCAATTTCGATTGTGACCAAAGTCGGCTCAATTATGCCTTTAGTCAATTCTGCTGCTGGGCGTTTATTTGCTTCTTACCTTCCTGAGCATTTTGTTCGTCCTTTATTAGAAACTGAGTGGCAAAAACATCAGGAACTTGGGCTAAACATTGCGCCACATAACTGGGAAGAATTTTTAGAACTTAAAGAGACGATCCGCCAACAACAAATGTCTGCGGCGAAAGGTGATTTACTTACCGGTATTAACGCAGTAGGCCTGCCAGTATTTAACTCAAACCAAGGGATTGAGTTTTGTATTGTGGCGCTTGATAGTGAAATGTTTTTACCCGTCGATCCACAAAGTAAAATTATTGAAACGCTTAAAAATGAGATTAATTCAATTAATCAATATATTAAAAGCCGCTAATCAATAGCCATAAAAAAACCAAGAGCCTTGCTCTTGGTTTTTTTAGATTAGAGACAAAGCAAAACTTATTTTGCTTCGAGCACACCACGGCGAATCTGGTCACGTTCAATCGATTCAAACAATGCCTTGAAGTTACCTTCACCGAAACCGTCGTCATCTTTACGTTGAATAAATTCGAAGAAGACTGGCCCAATCATATTTTCAGAGAAGATTTGTAATAAAAGCTTCTTCTGGCCATCTTTAGTACTGCCGTCTAATAAAATACCACGTTGTTTTAACTCTTCAGTTGGTTCACCATGTTCAGGTAAACGCTCTTCAAGCATTTCATAATACGTATTTGGCGGTGGTGTCATAAACTTAAGACCCAAGCCTTTTAACTTATCCCAAGTCGAAATTAAGTCATCACAAATAAACGCGATATGCTGAATACCTTCGCCATTAAAATCAGCTAAGAATTCTGCAATTTGACCGTTACCCTTGTCTGAGTCTTCATTTAAAGGAATACGGATCATGCCATCTGGTGCAGTTAATGCTTTAGAGGTTAAACCTGTATATTCACCTTTAATATCGAAATAACGAATTTCCTGGAAGTTGAAAATCTTCTCGTAGAAGTTTGCCCAATATTCCATACGTCCTTTGTAGACGTTATGCGTTAAGTGATCGATTTCTTTTAAGCCCGCACCTTCAGGGTTACGCTGCGCATCATCAAAGAAAACAAAGTCATTTTCATAAATATCGCGGTCAACCAAGAAGATTGGCATACCACCAATACCTTTAATTGCCGGAATGTTAAGCTCCATTGGCCCAACTTTTGAGTACATTGGTTCTGCACCAAGCTCAACCGCCTTTTTAAAAGCTTTTGCTGCATCACGAGTTTTGAATCCCATCGCACAAGCAGATGGACCATGCTCATTAAAAAAGAATGAAGCATAAGATTCTGGCTGATAATTCAGGATAATATTGATATTTCCTTGACGCCATAAGTACGCTTTTTTCGATTTATGCTTGGCTACTTTTGAAAAGCCGATTGTTTCAAAAATTGGATCTAATTCATTTTCTTTTGAAACAAACTCAATAAATGCAAAACCGCATAATTCTAATGGGTTCTCTAAAATATCCATCTAGTTTCCCTCTGGTAATTACCTGATCCGTTTACTTCTCATGCTGATCTGGTCAGCTCCTTTCTCTATAGAATACGCATTTGCTGGGAGTATGTTTGAACCGTCAAAATGCCTTAGCCCAACGCATCCTATGAGAAAAAAACCAATAACTAAAACGAAGATTGAGTGAGCGCAAAGCCGATGATTAATTTCCCTTCTATATGGTGTTTGTTTTCCATACACACTGTCCTTTCTTATCTAAAAGTACGATTGAGATTTTTCAATAAACCTTTAAAAATCGTCTTTTCCTAAAGTTATTCCTAGATTTATGGAGGCCAACATCCTTGTTGGACCTCCAATGGCCATTTACCTTAAAACAGATGCTACTAAAAACAATTAAATTATGCAATACATAATTTAATTATGAATTGTGTAATTTATTAATCAAATTACTCTGTTTGCTTGTGCTTGTTTTAGATTTCATATTTTTAAATCATTGGGTACACTCACATGGCTTTTAAAGTTCTAAGGGCGGAAAAATCATGCTTTTAATCAGTGCCTGTTTAATTGGAGAGCCTGTACGCTACGATGGCCGCTCTTGCTTACACACTACACTTAAGCAGTTATTTTTAAATAAAAAAGCGCATGCACTTTGTCCGGAGTTATTAGGTGGTTTTACTACTCCAAGGTTACCTGCAGAAATTGTGGGAGGAACAGGTCAAGATGTGCTTGATGGCAAGGCAAAAATCCTGGATTCATCTGGTTTAGATGTGACTGAGCTATATTTAAAAGGCGCCTACCGTACTTTAGACATTGCACGGCAAATACAAGCAACTTGTGTAGTTTTAAAAGAAAATAGTCCGTCTTGCGGTAGTCAAAGAATTTATAACGGTACTTTTCAAGGCGAGAAGATCACGGGTGTTGGGATTACCACGGCACTGTTACAGCGCCATGGTTTTGAAGTGATTTCTGAAAATGAGATTGAAGAATGGTTAGCAGCACGTCCTCTTTGTTGATCTACCCAATCAAAAACCTCTTAATTGCTTTCTAAAACGAAAACAGAAAGCACTCATTAGACAAGCTACTAAATAGCTTATGGCTGCCATACTCCAGAAACCATAAATTCCCATTGCAGATATAGAGTGACTCCCCCAGTGCAGCCCTTTATAAGCCATCCACCAACCACCGCCCAATCCGAAACATAGCACCACGACTAAAAAAATCAGCATGGGTAAAATCGACACATCCCAACAACGCAACAAAGAGGTTAGTAACGTCATTAAGCCATCGAGAAAATGAGACATGCAGACAATCAAGAGCAGTGATGCAGCTAAAATCTGTACAGCCAAATCATCTGAATAGAACGTGACAATTAAGCCCCTCTCCAACCATAAACACAAGGATAAACTGCCACTCACTGCCATAATGACCCATATACTTTGTCTGGCAATTTTGTCTGCTTCTTTCATGTTGCCGCTGCCCATAGTTCTTGACACCAAAATGCTATAAGCCGAGGCAATTGATGAAGGAAAAATAAACATGAAACCGCCAGTGCTCGCGACAATTTGATGGGCTGCAGATACCACACTCCCGAAAGGCAAAATCAGAATAGCAACTGAACAAAATGCAATAACGTCCATCAATGCCATGATCGCTGTGGGTATCCCTATTTTTAAAATCATACGCAGACTTTGCCAGCTATCTTCAACTGACCGTTCTGGATGTTCAATAAAGATGTACTTTTTCTCTAGAAAAAACAGGTAATAAACGGTCAACATAAACCACCGTACAATGATAGTGGCTAACAACGCCCCTATCGCCCCGAGTGGCGGAATTGAAAATAAAGCGACACCATAAATCAGAAGATAAGACAAAATAATTTTAAGAATGAAGAAAAGACTATCTGATAATAAAACCTTATACGCATTTTCAGTGACCTGAGACAAAGCTGTAAATAAGCGCATCAATAAATGGGCAGGTAAAATAAATACCAAAGCCCAAATACAGTTTTTAGTAATTGAAACGACATGTTCAGATGCACCAAATAATTTTGGTAAATCACGGAACAAGTAAAGCAAGGCAATACTCACCAATGCCGAACCTAACATCAGCCAAACGCCTTGAATAAAAATTTGACGAATACGTGGTATGTCATGGCAACCATAAGCTTCCGAGAGCTTAAGCATCACACCTTGCAGTATCCCCATTCCAATGACATAAACCACTGTATATAAAGATAAGGTCACCGATAAGGCGGCAACATGGTCATTACTAAAATGCCCTACATAAGCAATATCAATCAATCCACTTAAAATTAGAATCAAATTGCTAGAGAGCATGGGAATAAATAATTTAAAAATCTGGTTCATCAAAAAAATGCCTTATTTTTTCTTTGCGATTTATGTTGATATTCACGTTATTTTTAGTGCATCAATTCGAAGCAAAAGACATACCAGTTTTAAATTCAGCTCAAATAAAAAGTGCTTTAAATAAAAAGACCAAACTATCCGTTTGGCCTTCTTTTCTAATGTATATCGTTTATATAGTTATTCTTTTTTGTGTTTACTTGCCCAATAAGTCGCAAGTGCAGGACCAGAAATATTATGCCAAAGGCTGAAAATAGCACTTGGTACGGCAGTAATCGGGGAAGCCGCAAAATGCACTGCTGCAAGCGCCACGCCTAAGCCTGAGTTTTGCATTCCTACTTCTACCGCAATTGCTTTACTGTCCGCATAAGGCAATTTAAAGAAACGCGCTGCGGCAAAACCTAATAAATATCCAAGCCCATTATGCAATATCACTACCGCCAAAATGAGCAAACCCGACTGTAAAATAGCTGCTTTACTGTCACCAATAATGGCTGCCACAATCGCGACAATTGCAATCACTGAAACTAATGGCATGACTTGAATATAGGATTCAACCTGACGTTTAAGCCAAGTTCGCAAAATCAGCCCAATCACAATCGGAAGTAGTACGACCTGCAAAATCGAAATAAACATCGAAGCCGCGTCAATCTTTAGCCATTGGCTGGCGAGTAGATAGAAAATTGCAGGTGTTAACACAGGAGCCAAGAGTGTTGATACCGAGGTACAGGCGACCGATAAAGCCACATTGCCTTTGGCCATATAGGTAATGACATTTGAAGCTGTTCCTCCTGGGCAACAACCTACCAAAATAACGCCGACCGCAATTTCAGTAGGCAAATTAAATAATTTACATAAAATAAATGCCAAGCCCGGCATCACGACAAACTGCGCAACAACCCCAATTAACACGGCTTTAGGGCTTTGTAGTACCCCTTTAAAATCATCAACGGTCATGGTCATTCCCATGCCAAGCATAATAATGCCCAAAATCCATGGAATATAAGCTTTCAGCCAAACAAAAAATTCAGGCTGCCATAGCGCCAGAGCTGCAAAAATAATTACCCATAGGGCAAACGTCTTTTGAACAAACTGAGTAAAACGGAGTAATGCAGACATACTGTTCATCCATACCAAATCGCAATTAAAGTCCAAGCATCAAAATCAGTATCTCTAGCATTCATTCAACAGATCAGTCGATTGAATACGGATAACCCCTTGTTGCTGCATAGTTTGCCACGCTTGTTCTAATGAACCATTAAGATCAATACCTTTGCACGCATCTTCAACCACTAAAGTTTTAAAGCCTTGCTTAACCGCATCTAAAGCAGTCCATGCGACACAAAAGTCTGTGGCAATTCCGACCACATAGACCGTATCAATACCACGTTCTTTTAAGTAACCCGTTAAACCTGTCATTGTTGAGTGGTCGGCTTCCATAAAAGCCGAGTAACTATCAATATGAGCATGAAAACCTTTTCGGATAATCAGTTGAGCTGTCGGGATATTTAAATCCGGATGAAATTCGGCATCATGAGTGCCTTGTATACAATGCTTAGGCCAAAGCACCTGTGATCCATAATCCAGTTCAATCGTTTCAAATGGCTGCTTGCCCGGATGGTTGGCTGCAAAAGAAATGTGATTATCCGGATGCCAGTCTTGAGTGAGGACTACATTTTCAAAACAACCTGCCAATTGGTTAATGGTTGGAATAATCGTATCGGCGTCGGCAACTGCTAGGTTTCCACCAGGGGTAAAACCATTTTGCACGTCAACTACGACTAAAGCCGAATTTTGTGGTTGTTTATTCATTTTCATGCCATCTTAAGTCCCATTCGGGAAAAATATGCATTTTATCTTGCCATAAAAAAGACCGTGTTAAGTAGAGGTTGGAAGAATTGCACCATATTCTCATTTTTACTGTCTTTTACTTAAAATGATCAAATTGGCATTCTATGTTTTGCTCAAGTTTACATAGGGTTTATCAGTCAAGCATATTGTTCTTATGCGTCTGATCAGTCATAATTTGCATAATTGTCATTCAACAATCTGTTATTGTTAGAACTGGACAATCAAAATACTGCAACCATCCCACATTTTGTTTTTCTTACCTCAGATTCGGATGGATAAATAGGATATTTTTTAAAATGACTCAGCAAGCACAGACCATTCAAGGCTCAATCGTCGCAATCGTCACTCCCATGTTGAAAGATGGCGGTGTAGATTGGAAGAGTCTTGAGAAGCTGGTTGAGTGGCACATAGAACAAGGTACAAACAGTATTGTAGCCGTCGGTACAACCGGCGAAGCCTCAACATTGAGCATGGAAGAGCACACACAGGTTATTAAAGAAATTATTCGTGTAGCCAACAAACGTATTCCAATTATTGCCGGTACTGGTGCAAACTCAACCCGTGAAGCAATCGAATTAACTAAAGCTGCCAAAGACCTTGGCGCAGATGCAGCTTTACTTGTAACCCCATACTATAATAAGCCGACTCAAGAAGGCCTTTACCAACACTATAAAGCGATTGCTGAAGCTGTTGAATTACCGCTTATTCTTTACAACGTACCTGGTCGTACAGGTGTAGATTTGTCAAACGATACAGCTGTTCGTTTAGCGGAAATTCCAAATATTGTCGGCATTAAAGATGCAACAGGTGACGTACCGCGCGGTAAAGCTTTAATCGATGCTTTAAACGGCAAGATGGCTGTGTACTCAGGTGATGATGAAACTGCATGGGAACTTATGCTTCTTGGCGCAGACGGTAATATCTCGGTTACTGCAAACATTGCACCTAAAGCAATGAGCGAAGTATGTGCGGTTGCAATTGCAAAAGATGAGCAACAAGCAAAGACGCTTAACAATAAGATTGCAAATTTACACAATATTCTATTTTGCGAATCAAACCCAATTCCTGTGAAATGGGCACTACATGAGATGGGACTGATTGATACTGGTATTCGTTTACCACTCACTCCTCTCGCTGAGCAATATCGCGAACCTCTCCGCAATGCCCTAAAAGATGCGGGAATTATTTAATAAGAGCAATTTATGATGCAATTACGTCTTGGTTTAGTCCTTGCAGTTTCAGCCTTAAGTTTAGCTGGCTGTGGTCGCTTCGCACTCAATAATCACTCTTTAGATTATAAAAATGCAAAGCAACTCGCCCCACTTGAGTACCCTGCCGATGCAACTGTACGACCAGCGACACCTTTGTATCCTGCACCAACAGTAGACCAGCTTGCTATCGATCACGCACCGAAGTTTGAAAACAAGCGTGGCAATCGTTTTGCATTGCCACGTCCTGAACCACTTCAAACTGATACGACAGCAGATGCATCTGCTCAAACAGGTAGTGCGCTTGGTCGCCCTCAACTTGTGACAGATGGTAATAAAAACCCACTGTTAAAAATTGATGGAAGTACTGCCGAGATTTGGCAATACACCAAAGCTACGTTAAGCACGTTAAATTACAACGTCATCGCTCAAGGTAACAATCAAGCGACGATTAAAGTAAATGACAACACATATGTGCTTAAGCTCACTGGTGTTGGCTCTAGTCATAGCCTTGCTCTATTTAATCCAGATAACACTTTTGCCAGCCCTGATGTTGCCGCAGAAGTGTTAAACCAGATTTACCAAAATTGGCCAGCCTAGTCGTTTACTAGGCATTTTTTTTAAAAAGGTTCCCTCATGTTAAAACAAACCTTGCTCTATACTGGTAAAGCAAAATCTGTATATGAAACAGACAATGCCGACCATCTGATTTTAGTCTTTCGTGATGATGCCTCTGCGTTCAATGGCGAAAAAATCGAACAACTAGATCGTAAAGGCAAGGTGAACAACCGTTTTAACGCCTTCATCATGGAAAAACTTGCTGAAGCGGGTATCGAAACGCATTTTGAAAAATTGCTTTCTCCAACTGAAGTTCTTGTTAAAAAACTTCAAATGATTCCTGTTGAATGTGTAATCCGTAACTATGCAGCAGGTTCTCTATGCCGTCGTTTAGGTGTAGAAGAAGGTAAAGAGTTAACTCCTCCTACATTTGAATTGTTCTACAAAGATGATGGCCTAGGCGATCCAATGGTTAACGAATCTCAAGCGATTGCTTTAGGTTGGGCAACTGCTGAACAGTTAGAACAAATGAAAGTGTTAACTTATAAAGTAAATGATGTATTAAAAGCATTATTTGCTGAAGGCAACATGATTTTGGTGGACTTCAAACTTGAATTTGGTGTTTTCCATGATCGTATCGTACTTGGTGACGAATTCTCTCCAGACGGTTGCCGTTTATGGGACAAAGACACTAAGAAAAAACTCGACAAAGACCGTTTCCGTCAAGGCTTAGGCGGTGTTGTTGAAGCTTATGAAGAAGTTGCTGCTCGTTTAGGCGTAGATTTATCTGACATCTAATCAGCTCAACTTTATAAAAAACCGAGCATTTCAGCTCGGTTTTTTTATTTTCAGCACCCAAGAATTTAGGAAAAGTAGACAGATTTGTATATTTAATTAAATTATGACTTGCATAATCTCAAAACAAGGCACTAAAATCAAAAAAAATATAAATTGCATCACAATAATTAAATTTTTAAATAGGATGAGTCTATGGAACTATTCAAGCCTGAAAAGAGATTAATGAATCATCCAATCCATTTTGGTGAAAATCCATTAGTGATTCTATCTAATTTTAGCCACTCTGCCTTAAAGCAGGGATGGAGCCAAGCTGAAGTCGAAACTGTCATTTCTGAAGCTTCCCAAGGCGACTATATGAAACTCATACGTACCTTGAGAGCATATACCTTGTTTTAATTATTGTTGCCATTTTCATGACTACAAGCGCTTAACTTCAACGTTACACTTTTTATAGCAGGCTGTTTGAGTTTACTATCTTTTCTTATACTTAACTTTTCTCTCAGGTCTGATCGATTCTTTTTTCATGCATTATTGTTCTAGTTCGCTTACCCCCAGAGTGTTCAATTTATAAAAAAACACATAAAGCTGGTAGGAATCTTCTAGATTTATCCTGAACACTGCCTTAACAATAAATAAAAAACGATAAATATAAAATATTTATTCAGTGAGGAGTAAACCTGATGGACCATGAACTAGAAGAAGAGAAAGTCGATCAAACCCTAAGCTGGCGTGAAAAAATGGCAGTTGAAGAACACGAGAAACTGTCGCCCCGTTTAGTGTATGAAATTATTCGCCGTGATGGTGCCGAAGAGTTAGATCGCCCGACAGCCGCGCTCATCTTTTCAGGCATTGCAGCAGGTCTAGTCATCAGTTTTTCATTTGTATTTAAAGCGATTATTGCTTCTTATATCCCTACTGATGCCATCTGGACCGATTTAATTACCAATTTCGGTTATACCATTGGGTTCCTGATCGCTATTTTAGGACACATGCAGCTCTTTACCGAAAATACCATTACTACAGTTGTGCCGTTATTTAAGCCCTTTACCTTAGACAAATTACGAGCTGTAGGCCGTCTATGGGGAATCGTGTTTCTATGCAATATCATTGGAACAGCTTTGGCGAGTTTATTCTTCCTGACCACCGACCTGTTTACTCCAAACATTGACAAAGCCCTAGATGAGCTCGCACATCATGTTGCGTCTTTTTCCGCCATCCAAAATCTGCTTAAAGGGGTTATGTCTGGACTTTTAATTGCTGCATTGGTCTGGATGCTACCTTCCGTCAGCAATAAATTCCTAGTCATCTTTTTCATGACTTATCTAATAGGACTAGGCGACTTTACCCATGTGGTCGTTGGCTCTACCGAAATGTCCTATCTGGTCTGGCAAGGAGAAGCTTCTCTTGGTGAATATCTGTTTAATTTCCTGATCCCAACCACCATTGGCAATATTATTGGTGGTACAGGCGTGTTTACCCTGCTGATTTATGGTCAGGTGACTGAAGAATTGGAACAATAGCAGGAAACAATAAACTATTGTTCCTGCTGCCATCTGCGTTGTTGTAAGCGTTCACCTTCAACTTCACGCTTGTTTCTTGCCGACTCATAGAGTTTGGTTCCCTTTAACTCAGGTGGCAAGTAGTCTTGCAATACAAAGTGCTCAGGGTAGTCATGAGGATAAAGATAATTAACTCCATAACCTTGCTGTTTCATCAGTTTGGTTGGCGCATTTCTCAAGTGTAAAGGTACTGGTAAATTTGCCGTTTTCTCAGCAAGTTCTAAGGCCTTATTAATCGCGAGGTAAGTACTATTACTTTTTGCACTGGTCGCTAAATAAACTGCTGTTTGACCCAAAATAATTCGAGCCTCAGGCATTCCCACCGCCTGTACAGAACGGAAACATTCACCTGCAAGCAATAGTGCATTTGGATTCGAGTTTCCAATGTCTTCTGAAGCGGCAATCAACATACGTCTTGCAATAAAAACCGGATCTTCCCCGCCTTTAAGCATCCGCGCCATCCAGTACAAAGCCGCATCTGGATCACTACCACGAATCGATTTGATAAAGGCAGAAACGAGGTCGTAATGCTGTTCACCCGATTTGTCATAACGCGCAATATTTTGCTGAGCGACTTTTACTACAACTGCATTGGTAATGGTATTTTCAACTTCGGGCTCAAAAGTACTTGCAATTAAGTCTAGTAAATTTAGTGCTTTACGGGCATCACCTGCTGCAAACTGTAAAAGAGCATCATACTCTTCAATATGAATATAGCGTTCTTTTAAAAATTTATCGTTTTGGAGTGCATTGTTAAGTAGCGTCTGAATTGCCTCACTGTCTAAACTGTTTAAGGTATAGACCTGACAGCGTGATAAAAGTGCACTATTGACTTCAAAAGACGGGTTTTCAGTGGTGGCGCCAATTAAGGTAATTTTACCTTTTTCTACGGCACCTAATAATGCATCTTGCTGTGATTTATTAAAGCGATGGATTTCGTCAATAAAAACTACAGGGGTCAGTAAGTCACCACTTTCTGCAATCACTTCACGTAATTCTTTTACGCCCGTATTCAGCGCAGATAAGCTCACAAATGGACGATCTATTGCCTGAGCTAAAAGCAAAGCAATTGTCGTTTTACCGACGCCTGGCGGCCCCCAAAAAATAATAGAAGGCAAATGTCCCTGATCAATCATTTGACGTAAGGGTGCATGTTCACCTAACAAATGATCTTGCCCAATAATTTCAGACAAGTCTCTCGGGCGCAGGCGTTCAGGAAGTGGAATATGGGTGTCTGACATCTCAAATAGCTTTATCGTCTTTTCACTATAGTCTATTGTGTCTCACAGAAATCTACAATTTGAATCTATGAGACACATCCTTTATTTACAGGGTATTTCCTAGCATTAAGAGGGTTTCTTACTCAGCTTGAGTAAGCGAGCATTGGGGCCATCTTCAATTACCCAAATTGAACCGTCTTGTGCTTCATGTAACCCACGAATACGTTGCTTCATCTCTAATCTTTGTACTTCTTTTACGGGCTTATGCTCTAAATCTACAACTACAATTGCTTCTGAAGATAACCCGCCAATTAAAGCTTTATTTTGCCATGCGGGAAATTGTTGTCCGCGATAAATAATTAAGCTCGACGGTGAGATTACAGGGGTCCAGTCAATTTCTGGTGCTTTAAACTCTGGGCGCGTGTGATGATCTGGAATAGGCTGACCTGAATAATGATCTCCATTTGAAACAATCGGATAACCATAGTTTTCGCCTTTGGTAATAATATTAAGCTCATCACCACCTTTTGGCCCCATCTCAACCACCCATAGCTGTCCTTTACGGTCAAAGGCCATTCCTAATGGGTTACGATGTCCAAGTGACCATATTTCAGCAGTGACACCGCCTTGCTCATAAAAAGGGTTACCTAAGGCTGCTGAACCGTCGTCATTTAAACACAAGATTTTGCCCAAGTTGCTTTTCATATTTTGGGCAGGGTCAAACTTTTGGCGCTCACCTGAACTGACCCAAAGCTTACCATCTGCACCAAAAAGCATGCGATGCCCATAATGGCCTTGTCCTGAGACTTTAGGTACTTGCTGCCAAATCTGCTTTATATCGGTGAGTTTTGGCTGATTAGGATTAGATAAATCTAGTTTCGCACGTGAAATCACTGCACCAGACCCACCTTGCCCTTTGGCTGCATAACTAAGATATATCCAGTGGTTTCTGGCAAAGTCCGGGTGCAAGGCTACATCACCTAAACCGCCCTGTCCGCCATAGTTCACCGCTGGAACACCCTGAACATCTAGCACTTGTTTATTTTGTGGATTAAAAATTTTTAGCTTACCTTGCCGTTCAGTCACCAATAACCGCTGATCAGGCAAACTGGTGATCGCCCAAGGCTCATTAAAATGTGCGACTGCCGCGACCTGATAAGTTTGTTTGGCAGCACTGGTCTGCTCTGTTTTTGCAGTTGTATTTTGTTCAGGATTTTTTGAATTAGTATTATTAGAGCCACAGGCCATTAACAAGAAGAAACTACTACATAATAAGGGGGCTGCTAATCGTCTCATCATTTTTATCTCCTTTTGCTTTTATTTTTATATAACGGAGATGATTAAAAAATTTACGATAAAAATGTTACTTTATTATACGCTGTAATTAAAAATGCTCATCGGGAGCGTATTAACGCACCCAACGCACCACATAATCTTCAATATCATCTTCATGTACATCAGTTTCAGGAATACAACGCCCTGCTACCGACTTTTTCGCTTTCACTACGCTTTGTCTGGAACCCGTATTTAAATAGTGCCAAGAAGGTAAATTTTTACCTTCATTCAAACGTTTATAGGCACAGCTCGATGGCAGCCAGTGTATGGTTTTTAAGGTTTCCGGCGTTAGTTGTAAACAGTCGGGTACTTGCTGCTGACGGTTTGGGTAGTCAGAACAACGTCCAGTATTGCAATCAAGTAACTTGCACGCCACTTTGGTGTACGCAACTTCATGTGTATCTTCATCTTCTAGCTTGACTAAACAGCACAATCCGCACCCATCACACAGTGCCTCCCACTCAGCCTGAGTCAGTTGCTCTAGCGTATAATTTTTCCAAAACAATGGACGAAGTGAGGTCTCGGTAGACATAAGATTTTAACGGCTATATAGATCAAGCAAAGTGAGATTATAGCATTGAAGTACGCTGGTCTTAAGAAAAGAAGCCGTATTTTTGGCATCACAAAATGATTGTTTAATATACATTTCAACCACATAAACGACACATTTCGTGCAAAAAACACGCTATATAGTAAAAAGACAATGAAAAATAAGGAGGACAGCATATGTTCCGTTGGGCAATAATTTTTGCAGTGATTGCACTCATTGCCAGTCTATTAGGGTTTGGTGGTGTTGCAGGGTTATCTAAAGACTTTGCCGTGATTTTATTAGTGATAGCTGTAATTCTCGCTGTTATTGGTTTTATTTCGCGAGGCCGAACTTAATTTAATCATGACCATATCAAAAAGAAGGAACTCGTTCCTTCTTTTTTTTATTGCATAAATATTTCTATGCTTTTCTTTTGATGTAGTTTTTTACATAGTTATTTATATGGCTTTTATTTTTTATGCTTTAATCAAGCGTATTTAAATCGAATTTAATTTCAGGATTAATGTCATGAGTACAGCAATTAAAACCCGTGAAATTCAATATACTGCACCAGATGGTAGCCATTTAATTGGTTACTTTGCGGCTCCAGAAAGTGAAACACCTGTACCAGGTGTCATTATTGGTCCTGAGTGGTGGGGTCGTAACGAATACACTGAACAACGTGCGCGTGAACTTGCTGAACACGGTTATGCTGCACTTGCAATTGACATGTATGGCGATAAAAAAGTAACAACGACTGCAGCTCAAGCTTATGAATGGATGATGCAGACATTTGAAGATCTAGACACGGTGACTGATCGTGCCAACGCAGGGCTTCAGACTTTGGCTGCTCAACCGGAAGTAAATAGTGAAAAACTTGCAGCGGTAGGTTTTTGTTATGGTGGCAAAGTGGTACTCGATCTAGCTCGCTCAGGTGCTCCCCTCAAAGCAACTGCGACATTCCATGGTACATTAGCTCCTAAGGCTCCTGCTCAAAAAGGCAACATTCAAGGTGAGGTATTGGTTCTACATGGTGAACTAGACAGCATGGTCACCTTAGAAGATGTTGCTAATTTTGAAAAAGAGATGCAAGCTGCTGAGGTTAAACATGAGGTAGTGGTTTTAAAAGATGCTAAACATGGCTTTAGTAACCCGCTTGCAGATGAAAGAGCTAAAGCGAATGGTGTAGACCTTGGCTACAACAGCGAAGCGGAGAAACAAGGCCTTGCTAAAATGTACGCTTTATTAGAACGTACTTTAAAATAAAAGAAGCAAATTTGGAGCAAATGGCATTTTTCGCATTTGCTCCCTTAAATGTTTATGACTTTGCAATATTTTTACTGTATTTTTTAAACCATACTTCAATAAATATACTCCCGTTGAGCTAGAGCAAAGCCTAGTCTTATTTCCCGCACTCGGGGTTTAATGGAATAACATGAGAGGATACAACAATGACTGACAAGAAATGTCCGTATTGCGATTTTGATGAATATGACATCATTGATAAGAATGAATTTGCTGTAATTTTACCAGACCCAAATCCGTTGTCTAAAGGTCACTGTGTAGTGACTCCACTACGCCATGTCAGCTCGTTTTTTGATATTACGTCTAAAGAGCACCAAGGCTTACTGACACTTCTTGAAATTGCCCGTCATGAAACCCAGCTTCGCCATCAGCCAGACGGTTTCCATATTGGCTTTAATGATGGTGAAGTGTTTGGACAGACTTCTGACCATTTCCACATTCATGTCATTCCATACTACAAAAACCAACCGTTGAAACTTGATCAACGTTGGGGTGTACAAAAGGATTAATCCTTTTTACTCATAGAACAGGGACTACGTTTTTGATGTAGCCCCTGTTTTCATATGTCCATTTTCTTCGTTTGCTTTAAACAAAATTTCACCCAAATTTCAGCTATAATTTAGCCCTTACTTTTCTTCTATAGCTGTTCATGCCTGAATTTTCTTTTTCTGATGCCCTCTTAAACTGGTTCGATCAACATGGTCGGCATGATTTGCCTTGGCAAGTCGCAGATGATCCATATAAAGTCTGGGTTTCTGAAATTATGTTACAGCAAACTCAGGTAAAAACAGTTCTGCAATATTTTGAACGCTTTATGGAACGCTTCCCAACTGTAGAAGCTTTAGGCTATGCAACTTGGGATGAAGTCGCCCCTTATTGGGCAGGTCTTGGCTATTACGCTCGTGCCCGCAATTTGCATAAAGCTGCCAGCCTTGTAGCACAGCAAGGCAAATTTCCTGAAACTCTAGAAGAATGGATTGCACTACCCGGCATTGGGCGCTCGACCGCAGGTGCACTCATGTCTTTAGGTTTACGTCAGTATGGTGTGATTATGGATGGCAACGTGAAACGTGTCTTAGCCCGTTTCTTTGCCATTGAAGATGACTTAAGCAAACCACAGCACGAACGTGAAATGTGGAAACTGGCTGAAGAGCTTTGTCCCACCCAACGCAATCATGACTACACTCAAGCCATTATGGACTTGGGTGCGACCATCTGTACGCCTAAAAAACCTCTTTGTTTATATTGCCCAATGCAAGCTCATTGTCAGGCTTATCAGCAAGGTTTAGAACAAGAATTACCTTTTAAAAAACCGAAAAAAACACCGCCTGTTAAAACGGCAGATGTTCTTATTATTCAGTGCGAAGATGAATGGTTCTGGCAGCAACGCCAAGCTCATGGTCTATGGGGCGGTTTATTTTGTTTACCTATTTTAGAAAATGAACATGAACGCTTGAAATTAAGTCAGCAATTTAAGCTACAACCTCAACCACAAACTTTTCAGATTAGTCATAGCTTTACTCACTTCACATGGTTACTTAATGCTCATGTGTTCCACGTGGAACCTGATCAAAAAGAACATCTGGCGATTGAACTTGAAGGCCAATGGCTGAGTCCAGAACAAGCTATTGCTAAAGGTGTTCCAACTGCTATGAAAAAATTGATCTCGACAAGCCGTTCATGACATAGTGAGCAAAATAATTTTGATATGGCTGTGACAGGGAGTATTTTGTGCGACGTTTAGTTTCCCATCTCTCACTTGGTTTTCTCATTATTCTATTAGCAGCCTGTGCCAGTGCGCCTAAAAAACCTGCCCCGCTTTCACCAGCCCAAGTTAGCAAACTCAAGAGTATGCAGCTTCCAAATCGGCTTCCTGTTCCGGTAAAAGGTGTCGATCGAGAAGAGCTAAAAGACACATGGGGAGCTGCTCGTAGTCAGGGCCGTAGCCACGAAGGAATTGATATTTTGGCTCCACGTGGAACCAAAGTGTACAGTGCAACTGAAGGGCTCATTGCCGATCTTCGTAATAACAACTTGGGTGGCAAAGTGATCTGGATTTTAGGCCCGGCAGGAACATGGCATTATTATGCTCATCTTGATGGACATAAACGTGGCTTAAACGTAGGCGACTATGTCAAAAAGGGTGACCTCATTGGTTATGTCGGCAACACGGGCAATGCACGTTATACTTCACCTCATCTTCATTATGGTCTTTACTTAGATGGTAAAGGTCGTGGTGCTGTTAATCCTTATTCATATTTACGCTAGGAACATTTTATGTCGGAAGCGCTGATCAATCGCTTAGTAGAGTTTGCCGAGTCTGGCAACCAGCAAAAGATCATTTTAAATGGCAATAGCTATCAAGGCTGGATCATGGAAATCAGTGATGATGCCCTACTGATCAGTACCGGTTTTTCAGATAAAGTTGGCAAAGACTTTTGGCTAAAGTTTGAAGACTTAACTCAAGCTGAACTGTATTATTGGGATACTCGCCCAAATGAATGGGTACCATTCAAACTCTAAAATACCAAGATAAATATAAGGAGCATCATCATGAAAACTCAACGCTGCGGATGGTGTTCCGATGATCCACTCTATATTGCTTACCATGATGAAGAATGGGGCAAACCAGAACACGACGAAGCCCGATTATTTGAAATGCTCTGTCTTGAAGGACAACAAGCAGGTCTATCTTGGATTACCGTACTAAAAAAAAGAGAAAGCTACCGCCAGCACTTTTTTAATCATCCTATTGCTGACATTGCCGCATTTACGGATGACTTTTTAGAAACAAAACTATCCGATGCAGGCTTAATTCGTCACTTAGGCAAACTCAAAGCTATTCGTGATAATGCGATTGCTTGGCAAGCCCTTAAAGCCCAAGTTGGTGATGTTTCTAAATGGCTTTGGCAGTTTGTAGATGCAGCGCCACAAAACAATGATGTTGCAGATTATCGTAAGGCCCCTGCTCAAACTGAGCTCAGCCTAAAACTTTCCAAAACGCTCAAAAAAAATGGTTTCAAATTTGTTGGTCCAACCACCTGCTATGCTTTTATGCAGGCAGTGGGTATGGTCAATGACCATGAAAACGATTGTCAATTTAAAGCTTCCTAACCCACCAGAACGGTTCAAATCCGCTTAAGGAGTTTCCGATGAGCAATAATACGATTCAGGCTTATGCTGCAATGCAGGCAGGTGAAAAACTGGTCCCATACCAATTTGATGCAGGTGAATTACAACCGCATCAGGTTGAGGTAAAAGTTGAATACTGTGGTTTGTGTCATTCTGATATTTCTGTTTTAAATAATGAATGGCGTTCAACCGTGTACCCTGTAGTTGCAGGCCATGAAATTATTGGACGAATTGTTGCTTTAGGCTCAGAAGCCAAAGGACTACAAATTGGGCAACGTGTCGGTATTGGCTGGACCGCTGAGAGTTGCCAAGCCTGTGATGAGTGTATTGGCGGTCAGCAAGTTCTTTGTACGGGCGAAAATGTCGCAACAATCGTGGGACATGCGGGTGGCTTTGCCGATAAGGTTCGTGCTGGTTGGCAATGGGCCATTCCCCTTCCCGAAGATTTAGACCCAGAAAGTGCAGGTCCGCTACTTTGCGGCGGAATTACCGTTTTTGACCCACTACTCAAACACAAAATACAGGCAACACATCACGTGGGTGTGATTGGTATTGGTGGTTTGGGTCATATCGCCATTAAGCTCCTTAAAGCGTGGGGCTGTGAAATTACGGCGTTTAGTTCTAACCCAGATAAAACCGAAGAACTCAAAGCAATGGGAGCCGACCATGTGGTGAATAGCCGCGATACAGAAGCGGTAAAAGCTCAAAAGGGTAAATTTGATTTATTGCTGAGTACCGTAAATGTGACTTTAAATTGGCGTGCTTTCATTTCAACGCTAGCACCAAACGGTTCTTTGCACTTTTTAGGACTAACCCTAGAACCTGTTCCTGTTTCTGTCGGCTCACTTATTGATGGTGCCAAATCAGTAACTGGTTCACCTACAGGTTCACCTGCCGCTCTACGCCAACTTTTAAAGTTTGCCGCACGCAAAAAAATTGCGCCTCAAATTGAGCTATTTCCAATGTCACAGCTCAATGAAGCAATTGAACATCTACACTCAGGTCAAGCACGCTACCGCATTGTGCTTAAAGCAGACTTTGTAGAATAAAACTAACTCACTGTTTGCATCTGTTGTCGCGACCAGTCTGCCAAGCTCATAATTGCTTGGCGGACATCGGCAGTTAACTCATGGCCTGCGTTTAAACGAATGAAATGTCGATAGCGTTCATCCTCACCAAAAACATGGCCCGGTACTACAGTAATTCCCTGAGCTTGGGCAGTGTAATAGAGCGCTAAACTATCTACACTCTTAGGTAACTGTATCCATAATGCATATCCGCCTTCGGGCTGGCTCAATGCAATTGGTATACCTTCAAAGGCTTTTAAAATACAGCTACGGTATTCTTCGACTTGTTGCATCAAGTTAGGCCTTAACTGCTCTAAATGCTCTCGATAACCACGACTATAAATAAAATCAGCTAGACCTAACTGCAAGGGTGTATTCACGCCAATATTACTTACCAGCAGTTCAAGCTTTAAATGTTCTAACTTTGTCGTTAAACAAAACCATCCTACTCGATACGCACTCGACAAAGACTTCGACACTGAACCACACCAAATCACATAACCTTCGCGATCCCAATATCGAATGGGTAATGGTCGCTCGCTACTGTAGCCACATTCACCAAAAATATCGTCTTCAATAATAAAACACTGATATTTTGCAGCTAATTCAGCAATCTTCTGTTTCTCTGCATTGCTAAAGCAATATCCCAAAGGATTTTGATAATTGGCTGTCATTAAGCAAACCTTCGCCAAACCTTGCTGCATTAAAGATTCTAAGCGCTCAAGATCAATGCCACGATGATCTGCCGGAATCTCAACAATCTGTCGTTTTAAACTTGCTAATAACTGTAAATGACCATTATAGGTGGGTGTAGGAATAAGAATACTATCGCCCACTTCAGTGAGCTTCTGAATCACCAAAGACAAAGCCGGCATACAGCCATTGGTAATAAAAATATCTTCTGGAGCGATATAAATACCATCTTCACGCCAATGATCGGATAGCGCTTTTCTTAATTGTTCATGACCTTGTTTATTACAATAAAGAAAATCTTGAGGCTGACAATTTTTTAAAGCACGTTGAATAGAACGACGTAAACCTTCTACAGGAATAAAGTGCGGCGTTAACTGAATCGATCCCAAAGGTACAAGATGACTTTGTAAGGCAGCTTCCTGAATTTGGTTATGCAACTCCAGATTTGAGACATGTCGAGGCAAAGATAAGAAATCCGGACTATCCGGAATAGGGCTGGATGGGGTACGAGCAACCACAAAATAACCTGACTTCGGCTTTACATAAATGAGTCCCCTCGCCTCAAGTAATTCATAGCAACTTTTTGCTGTACTTAAACTAATACCTTGTTGACGGGCAAAATCTCGTAAGGAAATGAGCTTTTGATGAGGTTTAAGTTCATCTTGATAAATACGATGTGCTAATTGATTGGCAAGAACCTGATATTGAAAAGTCATTCTGTGCTGCTTTTTTAAAAATTTCTGTATCTGTACTGGTTTATAGAACACCTTTAGGCTATGGAAATCAACTCAGAGAGTAGCAAGCTAATGAAATTAAAAATTATATTGTTATTTACTATTGTTTTAGCAGGTTGCCAACCACAACCAAAAAATGAACAGCACAGACACACGGTTTGCCAAAGTTTGATTGAAGGTTATTTAAAAATGACCAACCAGCAAGACTACAAAATGGAGCAACGCACTGATGACGAGACCAGTACGATTTCTCATTATCAATATAAACGAAATAGCTCAAATGAAGTTGTAATGGTGAATTCAGTCTATTCCAAACTATATTTTAGCTGCCGAGAACAGCAAAAAAGCTATTTTCTGTCTCAACATTCATCAGAAGGACAAACGACACCTATTTTAGAAGTTCATATTCCAACTGATAGTTATACGACCTTTAGAGAGCGTTTTTAAAACCATCTCTTAATTGTTCTGCCAAAAATTCAATGAATAAACGGATTCGTTTTGGTAGATGCTCTTGTTGATAATACACCGCATGGATGCTTTGATATTGATGCTCAATTTTGTCTTCAAATAATGCAATTAATCGCCCTTCTTCCATATCTTTCCAAATTTCAAATTCAGATAGTCGCGCAATGCCGTGTCCTCTAATCGTCAGTTGGCGTACGGTCTCCCCACTTGATGCTTTAATTTTTGATTGCGCAAAAAAATATTCATCGCCAACTTTAATTGGCCAACTATTGATATAAGTAGGTCTAGTAAAGCCAATCAAATCATGCTGTTCAAGTTCTTCAGGTTGTGTTGGCGTTCCCTTAAGAGCTAGATAGTCAGGACTTGCCACAATATATAAACGGCTCTTACATACCAATTTGGCGTGCAGACTAGAGTCATTAAGTTCCCCAAATCGAAATGCGACATCGGTTTTATGCTGAAGTAAGTCAATCACCTGATCATTGCTATTTAATTCAATTTCAATATCGGGGTAACACTCACGGAATTTATGCATTAATGGTGCAATCACGTGCAAAACAAACGGTGTGGCAGAATCAACCCGAATAAGACCGGCAGTACCTTGATCAGACTTTTGAAGTTCTTCTTCGGCCGCATTCAGCTCATTTAAAATTTTACGGGCCTTTATAAGAAATTGTTGCCCTTCTTGAGTCAATTTCAATTTACGCGTTGTTCGCTCTAGCAAAGTCACATCTAACTTTGCTTCCAAGCGGGTTAAAGATCGGCTCACCCCCGAAGGTGTTTGCTTTAAATGTTCTGCTGCTGCCACAAATGAACCTGTATCAACAATTGTGATAAAGGCAACAAGTTCTTCAATTGTTGATTTCATGGTTTATTCTATTATTGACTAAACATCAAAGATATTTTGCTTATTCATCTATTTTTTCGCAACAATAAAAAAAGCAAAATGCACCTCAAGTTAAACAATTATTTAATTTCAGGTGAATACATGAATATCCCACGTTTTGGTCTAGGAACTTTCCGCCTTAAAGAACAAGCTGTGATTGATTCTGTTAAAAATGCGCTAGATGTCGGTTATCGTGCAATTGATACTGCTCAAATCTATGAAAATGAAGCAGCAATTGGTCAAGCGATTGCTGAAAGTGGCGTATCACGTCAGGACTTGTTTTTAACTACAAAAATCTGGGTAGATAATTTTGCTCAAGAAAAGTTTATTCCAAGCTTAAAAGAGAGCTTACAAAAGCTTCGTACTGACCATGTCGATTTAACTTTGATTCACTGGCCAGCACCGGATTTAGGCGTTTCGATTCCTGAAATCATGCAGCTTTTACTTGAAGCAAAACAACAAGGCTTAACCAAGCAAATTGGTATTTCAAACTTCAATATTGCACTTACCCAACAAGCAATTGACACAATTGGTGTAGAGCATATTGCAACGAACCAGATTGAGCTGAGTCCTTATCTTCAAAACCATAAACTTGTGAATTTTTTACAAGAGAAGAATATTGATGTCACTTCATACATGACGCTTGCATACGGTAAAGTGCTTCAAGATCCTGTTTTAGCGGAGATTGCAGCAGCTCATAAAGTAACGACAGCGCAAATTGCATTAGCATGGGCATTGCAGCGTGGTTTTGCAGTCATTCCATCTTCGACTAAACGTGAAAACCTGATTAGTAATTTAAAAGCACAGGATATCGAGTTAACTGCAGCTGAAATGCAAATGATTGCCGAACTTGATCGTAACAGTCGTGAAGTTAGCCCAGAGCCATGGGCACCAGTTTGGGACTAAACTCATGAACACTCAATCAAATACGGCGTTCTCGTTATTGGCATTGGCAATAGGTGCCTTTGCCATTGGCACCACGGAATTTTCCCCAATGGGGTTACTTCCGAACATCGCTAATGATTTAGGGATTTCTATTCCAACAGCCGGAATGTTAATTACAGGCTATGCACTTGGCGTAATGCTAGGTGCACCGTTTATGACCCTGTGGTTTGGTGGTTTTGCACGACGTAATGCGCTTATTTTTTTGATGGCGATCTTTACGGTCGGTAACCTGATTGCAGCGTTTTCGCCAAATTATATGAGCTTATTAGGTGCACGTCTCATTACAAGCCTGAACCACGGTGCCTTCTTCGGGATTGGTTCTGTTGTGGCAGCGAGTATTGTCCCAGCGCATAAACAGGCTAGTGCAGTGGCAACCATGTTTATGGGCTTAACCATTGCCAATATTGGTGGTGTGCCTTTAGCAACATGGGTTGGGCAAAACATTGGCTGGCGTATGTCTTTCCTTGCGATTTCCGTGCTCGGCATCATTACTATGCTCGCTTTGTGGAAAGCATTACCGCAAGGTATGGTTGCCCAAAAACCAAACGTGAAGGCCGAGTTAAAAGTATTAACGCGTACCCCTGTGGTCCTTGCATTACTCACTACCGTACTCGGTGCAGGTGCAATGTTTACGCTCTACACCTATATTGCGCCAAGTTTGACTGAGTTTACGCATGCTTCACCGACCTTCATTACGTTCATGTTGGTGCTGATTGGTGTCGGTTTCTCGATTGGTAACCATTTAGGCGGCCGTTTTGCAGACTTGTCCATCAACAAAACTCTGATTGGTTTCTTGGTACTGTTGATCGTGATGATGGTGACTTTCCCAATTCTTGCTCAAAGCCAGATTGGAGCAGCCATTGCGTTGGTGATATGGGGTGCAGCAACCTTTGCTTTAGTACCGCCATTACAAATGCGTGTCATGTCAGTCGCTCATGAAGCTCCAGGGCTTGCCTCTTCAGTAAATATCGGTGCGTTTAACTTAGGTAATGCAGTAGGCGCTGCTGCAGGTGCATTAGTACTCGATTTAGGTTGGGGTTATAGTGCAGTATCTTTTGCGGGTGCCTTACTGGCAGGACTAGGTTTGTTATTGGTTTTATTCCAAATCAAACGAGAAAGCAGCCCCGCTCAAACCTTACAACAGTGTTCAGACTAATAAAAAAAGCGCCTGAGATCAGGCGCTTTTTTTAGCTTATTTATTTTAAAATTTCCGGCAACTTAGGTTGCTCATAAATCGGGTTCATTACTTCCCGTTTCATTTTAAGCAGCATCTGATAAGGCTGCTGTTGAACAAACATATTGACGAAGCTTAAAGGAATTGCACCCGCTGGATCAGCATAGCCACTAGTGGTGACTTTAACTTTATTATTGGCAAGTTTCTGGAATGTCCAATCCCCTTCATAGCGTGTTAGGCGCACGACATCGGGTTGTATCGGATAGTTACTATTAACTGCCGTATTTTTAATAGTAATTAGGCCATTGGCTGCTTTACTCATTTTTCCTTTAACCACTACATCGCGGTCTTTTAGCGGAAAAGGAAAATCTAACACCATATATAAAGTAAATTCGCCTTTCTTTTCATCCTGAGAAAGCATTTGGACCTTGCCCATATAAGGCACCCATTGAGCTGCACGATCTACATCTAAAATCACCGCCACAGCACGTTCAAGGGGTACATCAAACGTTGTTTCCGCTTTATATTGAAAGACTGGGTTATCTGCTTTTTGATAGGTCCACACTTTAATATGATTACGGTCTAGGCTGAGTTTAGCCTTGTCTGTAGAGGCAGCCCCTGTATAGAGGCTGCTTAAGCAAAGAAGAGTGGTCAAAGCAATTTGTTTTTTATTCATGTTCTGCTCTATCTTGTTTTTCTCGCCACATATGGGAAGTGTACAGATGGTTTACACCTGTACGTCGTTCAACCCTAAAACATCTTTCATGTCATATTTACGCGCTTCACGGCCCACTACCCATGCAGCAGCTCGTACTGCACCGGCGGCAAAGTTCATACGGTTAGTGGCTTTGTGAGTGACTTCAACACGCTCACCCTCACCAATAAACATCACCGTATGTTCCCCTACAATATCGCCACCACGGATGGTTTCAAAACCAATGGTTTGACGATCACGTGGACCGGTATGCCCTTCACGACCATAAACAGCAACTTCTTTTAAGTTACGGCCTAACGTATCCGCAATTGCTTCACCCATCATTAATGCAGTACCAGATGGTGCATCTACTTTATGACGGTGGTGAGCTTCAATTACTTCAATATCTACTGTATCGCCAAATACTTTTGCTGCAAGCTCAAGTAACTTGATTGATACATTTACGCCAACAGAGTAGTTCGCAGCATATACAACAGGTGTATGCGTTGCTGCTTCATCCAATTCAGCCTTTTGCTCATCAGACATCCCTGTGGTGCCAATCACCATAGCCACCCCAGCTTCACGACATAGCTTTAAATGCTGGGCGGTTGCAGCTGGTGCAGTAAAATCAATGATTACATCGCAATCTTTAAGTACATCAGCCAAGCTTCCTGAAACCTTCACTCCCACTGAACCAATTCCTGCAAGTTCACCAGCATCTGTGCCGACCAAACTACTTTCTGGACGCTCTACTGCCGCAGCCAATTGATAGCCTGCTTGTTGAACTGCTTGAATAAGTGTACGACCCATACGGCCGCCTGCACCCAAAATACCAATGCGTGGAGCTGCTGACATAATCCTTCCCAATCTTCTGTTTTACGTAATTGGCTTACTATATCAAAACTCTTTGCCCACAATAAAAGGTAAAAAATATTTTTTAAAGGGAACCGGAATTTAATCTGTTTTCACAAAAGTTAAAGAATTGATCTGCACACTACTGAGCCACGAATGAAAAAAAGATGACTATAAGGAGTTCAGCATGCATTCGAAAATTATTGGCCTAATCGCCATTATGGGGATAATAAGTTCAGTGGCATTTGCAGAACCTGCAATCCAGCCAGGAGAAACATTAGAGAGCTTATCTAAAGCACGTATTACAACAAACGTAATTACTCAAGCAGCAACGCCTACAGCTCAAACAAGCGATGCTAATGCTGAGGTTAAAGTTGAAGATATTGATCCAATCATTGAAGAAAAAACTGAAGAAACCCTAAAGGCAGCTGTACAACCAGCTCCTCAAGCTACTGTCGAAGCTGTAGTGGCTCCAGTTGCATCAAGTGAACTCAACGTAAGTGTTGATGATATTGATGTCGCTCATCCTACAGAATAATTACGAGTCATTTTCTTTTAAGCAGAATAAAAATAATAAGATGAATCAGCGCAATAAAAAGGCGGATATTTTATCAATATCCGCCTTCTTTTTAATTTCTGATCTAATCAATCATTAATCGAATAAGCGATCAAAGAAAGATTTTTTCTTTGGTGAAGAAGCACTGTCTTCACCATCGAAAGATGCTTGTAATTCTTTAAGTAATTCACGTTGACGAGAGGTTAGGTTAACTGGTGTTTCTACCACGATACGGCAAAGTAAATCACCCACCATACTGCTACGTACAGGGCGCACACCTTTACCACGTAAACGGAATAATTTACCTGTTTGAGTTCCCTCAGGAATCTTCAAGCTAACTCGGCCTTCCAAAGTCGGGATTTCAATTTCTTTACCAAGTGCAGCATCAGCAATGCTTACTGGTACGTCCATATATAAATCGGCACCATCACGTTGGAAAATTTCGTGTTCACGAACAACCACTTCAACGTATAAGTCACCAGCTTGACCATCACGAATAGCCTCGCCTTTACCACTTAAACGAACGCGGTCACCATTATCCACACCCGCTGGAATCGTCACTTCTAATGTTTGCTGACGATCTGCTACACCTGAACCATGACATGCATGGCATGGGTTTTTAATAATTTTGCCTTGGCCACGACATGTGCCACAAGTTTGTTGTACAGAGAAGAAACCTTGCTGCATACGCACTTGTCCTGAACCGTGACAAGTTTTACAAGTTTCTACATCTTTTGGATTTTTAGAGCCTTTACCATCACACACATCACATGGTGCTGGAGCAGTAAAGGTAATTGTTTTTTTAACCCCTTTTACAGCTTCCTCAAGGGTAAGTTCCATTACATAGCGTAAATCTGAACCGCGACGTTGGCGTTGCTGACGTCCGCCGCCACCAAACGCTCCACCAAAGATATCACCGAACTGGCTAAAAATATCTTCTGCACTGAAACCGCCAAAGCCACCACCAGCGCCACCAAAGCCGCCTTCAAACGCATTATGTCCCATACGGTCATACATGCTGCGTTTTTCGCTGTCCGATAAAATCTCATAAGCTTCAGAAGCTTCTTTAAATTTTTCTTCAGCCTCGGCATTGTCAGGGTTTCTGTCAGGATGATATTTCATCGCCAATTTACGATAGGCTTTTTTGATCTCATCATCACTTGCGGTTTTTGAAACGCCTAAAACCTCATAATAATCACGTTTAGCCATGTTTGGCGGTGCTCCTCACGGAAATTTTATCAATACTCTATTGCCGACTAAATGGGGGGCTTTAGCCGAATTTACAAGGGGAAAACTTTCAAAAAACAGATATATTAAAAAACTGCCTTATTTTTTAAATATTTAGACAAGCCTTTTAACCATGCATTTAATAAAAATAACCAAGCAATAGCACTAAAAACTACACCAGCAACTGTTGAAGCCGTTACCCAAAGGTTGCTATCCCATGCAAAAAAGAAGAGAGGAATAAACCAGACCACAGCAAAAACTGACATGAGGAGGAATAGAATACCATTGCGCATAATCCATAGCGCATGAGCATGAATCCAAACTTCCGCATCATCCACAACAGCTACTTTACGAGCGACCAGATAAGCAAAGGCCGCAAAAATAACCGTAAACAATGCAAGAAACATGAACGCATAAGAAATTACAATATAACGGCGATGCTGTTCGATATGGTCTTGCCCCATCTGTATTTCACCTCAATTCACTGCATTATGCCTATTTTTTATGCAGCGAAATAATCCTGTATTTTTTGTGTAAAGACAGGTGCTACTATATTGGACTTTTCAATATTTCGCACCTTTATTCACAAAAAATTTATGTATTTTATGCTGTTTTTTTCACCTTAAACCACGCTGCATACAATGCAGGTAAGAAAAATAATGTCAGCAAGGTAGCAACAATGAGTCCGCCCATAATCGCAACAGCCATTGGACCGAAGAAAATACTCCGCGAAAGAGGGATCATGGCGAGTACTGCTGCCAATGCCGTGAGAATGATCGGACGGAAACGGCGTACTGTTGCATCAATAATTGCTTCCCACGTTGGATGCCCTGCCTGTCTGTCTTGTTCAATCTGATCAATCAGAATGAGTGAGTTACGCATAATCATGCCGGATAAGGCAATGGTTCCTAGCATGGCAACAAAACCAAATGGTTTATTAAACAAAAGTAAGAATAAAACAACGCCAATTAAGCCTAATGGTGCAGTCAAAAATACAATTGTTGCCCGAGACAAACTCTTCAGCTGAATCATGAGTAATGTCATGACCACTGCCAAAAAGAGTGGCATACCGGCATTGACCGAACTTTGTCCGCGTGCCGACTCTTCCACTGTTCCCCCCACTTCAATGAGGTAGCCACTTGGCAGCTCAGCGCGTAACTTGTCCATTGATTCAGCTAACTCTCCAACAACGGTAGCTGGCTGTAAATTGGTACGAATATCTGCACGAACAGTAATTGTCGGTAACCGATTACGGTGCCAAATCAGACCATCTTCAAATTTGTATTCAATTTTCGCAATCTGGGCTAAAGGTACAGTTGTTCCATTCGCTGTTGGTACTGCAAGGCTCGCCAGTGAAGCTACTTCAACGCGCTCAGCTTTATCACCACGTAATCGGATTTCAATCAGCTCACGCTTTTCACGGTATTGCTCAATCGCACTACCTGTAATTGAGGCGTTTAAGAAGTTGGCTAAATCGAGGCTGGACACACCCATTTGTCGAGCACGGTCTTGATCAATTTGAATTGAAATAATCTTGCTTGGCTCACCCCAATCCAAATGCACATTGGTGGTATTCGGGTTTTCACTAATTACCCTAGCAACCTGCTGTGCTTCTTTACGTACCAGATTTAAATCTTCACCTGACACACGATACTGCAATGGATAACCAACAGGTGGGCCATTTTCGAGTAATGACACGCGAGTACGGACTTGTGGGAGCAACTGCTTAATTTGGGTTTCTAAAGAACGGCGAATTTCATCACGATCATCAAGCGATGATGCCAAAACAACAAACTGCGCAAAGCTGGCTTGCGGTAATTGCTGGTCTAGAGGTAAATAAAAACGTGGTGAACCTGTACCGACATAGGCTACATAATTATCAATGCCTTTTTGTTTAGACAGGAATTGTTCAACCTTTTTCACCGCTTGCTCTGTAGCGGTTAACGATGCGCCTTCTTCGAGTTTTAAATCGACTAAAATTTCAGCGCGGTTTGAAGGCGGGAAAAACTGCTGTGGCACCATCTTAAACATGAGTACAGACAGCACAAAAATCCCCACCGTTGTTGCAATCACGGTTTTACGGTAGGTCACACAAAACTCGACCATTTTCCGAAAACGTAAATAGAAACTAGATTGATAAGGATCGTAATGGTGGTCCTGTGAAATGGCCACAGTTTGCGGTTGCGGTTTTTTAGTTATTCTTGCCCATAAACGGACATACCAAGGTGCTTGATGACCTGTCTTGGTAAAATCAGGTAGTAGTTTTTCACCCAAATAAGGTACAAATAAAACTGCGGCAACCCAAGACACCAATAAAGCAATCGTCACGACCTGAAAGATAGAGCGTGTGTATTCACCTGTACTGGACTGAGCCGTAGCAATAGGTAAAAAGCCTGCGGCGGTAATTAATGTCCCCGTCAACATCGGAAATGCTGTTGTTTTCCATGCAAATCCGGCGGCCTTAATTCGGCTAAACCCCTGCTCCATCTTAATGGCCATCATCTCGACAGCAATAATGGCATCATCTACAAGCAGGCCCAAAGCTAGAATTAGAGCACCAAGCGAAATCTTATGCAGACCGACATCAAATAAATTCATGCCAGCAAAAGTCATTGCTAAAACCAAAGGAATGGAAAAAGCGACGACTAAACCCGTCCGGAAACCTAATGAGAAAAAGCTCACTAACAAGACAATAATGACTGCTTCAGCAAGTACTTTGACAAACTCATGGATACTACGTTGTACCGCTACCGGTTGGTCAGATACTTTTTGTAGTTTCATACCTAGAGGTAATGTTTTTTGCAGTTGGGCAAATTCAGTTTCCAGATTTTTACCTAAGGCAATAATATCGCCGCCTTTACGCATAGATACGGCAATACCAATACCATTGTCACCCATAAAACGCATACGCGGCTGAGCAGGTTGGCTAAAACCACGGTAGACATCAGCAACGTCACCAAGCTGAATGGTTTTATCGCCTACCAGTAAAGGCATTTTTTTAATGTCATCTACGCTTTGTAGTTGGCCACTTACTCGAATTTGAATACGATCCGTTCCAGTTTCAAAAAAGCCTGCACTTGCCATGCTATTTTGCTTTTGCAGGGCTTCTTGTATGGCAGAAACAGGAATACCGAGCTGAACCGCTTTAGTGTTTGAAATTTCAATCCAGATTTTCTGATCTTGCAGCCCAATTAGCTCAACTTTGCCTACATCTTTGACTCTCTGTAGTTGTAATTGCAAACGATCGGCATATTCTTTCAAAAGCGCATAGTCAAAGTCTTTGCCTGTCAGTACATAAATATTACCGAAGGTATCGCCAAATTCATCATTAAAAAATGGACCTTGCACCCCACTTGGGAGTTCATGGCGAATGTCATTGACCTTCTTCCGAACGTTGTACCAAACATCAGGAATCTGCGCAGAAGTGAGAGAATCTTTAGCAACAAAAGTCACCATCGACTCGCCTGGACGGGAATACGCCATAATCTTGTCATACTGACCTGTGGTCATCAGTTCCTTTTCGATACGGTCCGTAACTAAAGTAGAAACTTCTTTGGCTGTTGCCCCTGGCCAGTAGGTTTGTACGACCATGACTTTAAAGGTAAATGGCGGATCTTCACTTTGTGAGAGTTTTGAATAAGAAATTGCACCAATAATGCCTAGCAAGAGCATGAAATAAAGGACAATACCTTTATTGTTCAGTGCCCATTCAGAGAGATTAAATTTCATGGTTATTTGGCTCCCTGAATTTTCACTGCACGATTTTCACGATCAATCGGGTGAATCTTCTGTTTATCGCGCAGCAAGTGCACACCACCAATCACGACCCAATCATTTGGTGTTAAACCCGATAATACCGGCACGCTATCTCTGCCATAAGCACCAATCGTTACAGGCACTTTACGTAAGGTCTGATTCGCATTCACTACCCATACATAAGGTTGGTTATCTGTTGCAGATATACTCGAAAGTGGCACACTCATGACATTAGTTTGAGTCGAACTAAAAAATACGCGTGCACTTTGTCCAAGCTGAATAGCAGACTGACCTTCTTTGAGTGCTACCTTAACTGTGAACGTACGGGACTGGTCAGCAGCTGGAGAAACTTCGCGTACATATCCAGCAAATCGTTCGTTCGGTTTAGACCACAAAGTTATCCATGCCGCTTGGCCAACTTTAATCTCGCTAACTGCTTGTTCCGGTACGCCGATGACCACTTCACGTTCACCATCAATTGCCAGTTGATAAGCCGCTTGCCCTGCTGCAACCACCTGTCCAATTTCAATATTACGCGCTGTAATAACACCGTTTTTATTAGAAACAAGTTGGTTATAACCAGTCTGGTTGGCAGAAACTTCATAATTAGAACGAGCTTGTTGTAATGCTGCCTGAGCCGCATCATATTGATTTTTTACCGTATCGTATTGCGAACGGCTCACGGCATTTATAGGTAATAATTGTTGAAACCGCTTAAGCTCATCTGAAGCTGTTTTTGATGCTGCCTGTGCGTTTTCTAATTGAGCTTTGGCAGCATTTAATTGTAGCTGTGCATCCGCCACATCGAGTTTTGCTAATACTTGCCCAACTCTAACTCGGTCGCCTACATCCACATAGCGAGCCGTAACTTGTCCACCCACCCGAAATGCCAAGGCAGTTTGTTGTCGAGCCTGTACATCTCCAGCATAGCTTTTTTGTTCGTGAAGTGTGGTTGAAGGCTGGGTCACCATCACATAGGGTATTTCTTCTGTTTTAGGAGCCTCTTTACTACACCCCGTTAATGTGACCATGCAAACAATCATCATACTCATGATGAGAGGTTTTAACAGATTCATATTTTATCGCTCTTATTCAAACTGGTTTTTTAAGGCACAATATATTTGCATCATAGTTTGTTTGTTTTTTAATTAATATACCCGACGGTACATTAATTAAAGAAAAACTTATAAGTATTTATTTTTATATAGTTTTATTAGAGGGTTTCGTGCAAACAGTTAATCAAAGTGGTCGCCCCAAAGATCTGGAAAAGCGTGCTCGTATCTTACAGGCCGCTAAAGCTATTTTTTTAAAGTCCGGTTATCACGGTACCAGCATGAACCTGATTGCACAGGAAGCGGGCGTTACTAAACTCACGGTTTATAATCACTTTCAAGACAAAGCAAACCTGTTTATCTGTGCCATTACAGAAACTTGTGAAGAGACTCTAGGCACTAAACCATTTGAATTAGATGCATCGGCAGACTTTTATCAAACACTTTATATGGTGTGTTCACGTGCCTTGCAGATTATTTATTCCCCCGAAGCACTTAAACTCGAGCATGTATTATTTGAACTTGCAGCAGAGCAAAGTCCACTCGCCCTACAGTTTTTTGACGCATCCCATACCCGTCTGCAAAATCAGTTAGTTGAGTTTTTTCAAAAAGCTGCTCAATTAGGTTTTATTCAGGCCGATGATCCGCTATATCAAACAGAGCTGCTTTTGACCTTATTGCTTGGTGTACGCCATCACAAGGTTCTACTTAGAATTATTCCTGTACCGAATGCTCAAGAGATAGATCGGTTTATTCGGGATGCTATTGATTTATTTCTACTCAGATATCGGCATTAAACCAAAGTCCGATTGCCAAAATTTGCAACGGGTGCATGTCGACTTTTAAAGCGTTATAAGCGATTTAAATGTTATTTTTTAAGCAAAAATTCACATTTTCTTACGCTCAAAGCTTGGAATGTTCGTTAATCGCGCTATATTCGAAAAGAATAAGAACAGGAGAAAATAGCATGGTTCAGCAAATCGATGCGCCACTGCGTGAGGATGTCCGCTTACTTGGCAATTTATTAGGTGAAACCCTAAAACAGCATGCAGGACAAGAACTGTTTAATCAGATCGAGCAAATCCGTGCTCTTGCCAAAGGTGCACGTGATGGTCAAGCTGAAGCCGAAAAGCAATTAGAACAATTATTTTTAGAATTGCCCGATGAAGAGTTATTGCCTCTTACCCGCGCTTTTTCTCACTTCCTCAATTTTGCCAATATTGCTGAGCAATATCATGTGGTACGTAGCCGCAGACAGGCAGAGTTCGATCCGGATGCAAACTCCCCGAATCCCCTTGTTCACTTATTTAAAAAGTTTAAAGATAAAAATATTTCGACGGAGAAACTGTTCCAGCAAATTTGTGATCTTAAAATTGAATTAGTACTTACGGCGCATCCAACAGAAGTGAGTCGTCGTACCCTGATTCAAAAATATGACGATATCAATGCTTGTCTATCACAACTTGATCAGCAAAAACTTACTCCGCGTGAACGACAAAATGCTCTTGCCAATTTAAAACAACAAATTAGTTCGGCTTGGCAAACAGATGAAATCAGGCAGCACCGCCCGACCCCGGTAGATGAAGCAAAATGGGGCTTTGCCACAATTGAGCAAACGCTTTGGAATGCTGTTCCTAAATTTATCCGTGAGCTAAATGAACTGGTTCAAGACAATTGCCAACAAAACTTACCACTTCATATTGCTCCGGTACGTTTTGCATCTTGGATGGGTGGAGACCGTGATGGTAACCCGAACGTTACTCATCAAATTACTCAAGAAGTATTGTGGTTATCACGCTGGCAAGCTGCCGACCTCTATCTAAGAGATATCGAAAACTTACGTTGGGAACTATCAATTCAGTCTTGTTCCGAAGAAATGGTTCAAGCCATTGGTAGTCCTCATCCAGAGCCTTATCGTGAGTATCTACGTGCAACACGTGAGCGTTTAAAAGCAACTCGTCATTGGTTAGCTCAGCGCCTACAAGGCTTAGAAGCTGATGACAGCAATGTCATTAAAAGCAAAGATGAACTGTTACAACCATTATTGCTGTGCTATCGCTCTCTAATTGACAGTAATCTGCCTGAAATCGCGAATGGTCAACTACTCGACTTTATCTACCGTGTGAACTGTTTTGGTATTGAACTGCTTAAGCTCGATATTCGCCAAGAATCAGGCCGTCATCGCCAAGCCATTTCAGCAATTACCGAATACTTAGGTCTGGGTAATTTTGAGTCATGGACTGAACAAGCGCGCCAAAACTTCCTTATCCAGGAACTCCAAAGCAAACGCCCACTACTACCGAAGTATATTAATGAGCCAGAAGGTAGTTTGATTGGTCACCCAGATGTACAAGAAGTATTTGCAACCATGCGTACTTTGGCAGACCAACCACCTGAGTCTTTAGGGGCTTATATTATTTCTATGGCTGAATATCCAAGTGATGTTTTAGCTGTATTGTTATTGCAAAAAGAAGCCGGTATTCAGCATCCTTTACGTGTAGTGCCTTTATTTGAGACTTTAAAAGACTTAGACGGCGCAGCAACTACCATGAATACGTTGTTTAATATGCATTGGTATAAGCAGCACATTCAGGGTAAACATGAAGTCATGATCGGCTACTCGGATTCAGCAAAAGATGCCGGTTTCATGTCTGCTAACTGGGCCCAATACCGTGCTCAAGAAGAGTTGACTGCAATTGCTCGTAAACACGGCGTACAGTTGACTCTGTTCCACGGTCGTGGCGGCTCAATTAGCCGTGGTGGTGCTCCAACGCAACAAGCACTCTTTTCGCAACCACCGGGCTCAATCTCTGGTGCAATTCGTGTGACAGAACAAGGTGAAATGATCCGCTTCAAATTCGGTCTAGAAGGTATTGCCATGCAAAACCTTGAAATCTATACCGCAGCAACGCTTGAAGCGACATTATTACCACCACCAGAGCCTAAGGCTGAGTGGCGTGAACTTATGAACCGTATGACAGATCATTCTGTGAAGGTTTATCGTCAAACAGTGCGTGAAAACCCGCATTTTGTGAAGTATTTACGGACTGTCACTCCTGAGCTTGAATTACAAATGTTGCCGCTAGGCTCACGTCCGGCAAAACGTAAAGTAAGTGGCGGTATCGAGTCTTTACGTGCCATTCCATGGGTATTTGCTTGGACACAAATCCGTTTGATGTTACCTGCATGGTTAGGTACAGGTGCAGCGATTAATGAAGTGATTGCCGATCAGCAAAAAGCAACGCTTGATGAAATGCTTCAGCAATGGCCTTATTTCCAGACACTCATTGATATGCTGGAAATGGTATTGTCTAAAGCCGATGCCAATATTGCACTCTACTACGAGTCTCATTTGACTGAAGATGAAGACTTAAAAGTGCTTGGCAATCAGTTACGCCAACGTCTAAAAGATGCTGTGGAAACCTTACTTACGTTAAAAGATGAATCAAAACTATTAAGCGACAATGAAGTTTTGGATCAGTCTATGCAAGTTCGTAAACCGTATTTACTGCCTTTGCATCTTTTACAAGCTGAACTCATGAAACGCCGCCGTGATTATCTTGCTGAACGTCAGGCAGAGCATACCCCTGTTGACCATGCACTTATGGTAAGTATTGCCGGAATTGCTGCTGGTTTACGTAATACAGGCTAAGCTCATTTTACTAACTACTTTCTTAAAGCAGTGCATCTTGGATGTGCTGCTTTTTACTTGCAAAATTCCTTGTTTTTCTCAAATTTTCCCCGATTTTTCATTTTTTAGAATATTTTTTTAAAAATCATAAAATTAATTTTTATCAGAAAAAAACACCTAATTCCTTATATTTAGAATTTATAAAATTATACCGATCGTTAAAAAATAATTACTTTTCACTTTCATATTCAATACAAGAGATTAAATGCTTTTACAAGAAAGAGTATCATTGCACCAATTAAAGAATAATGAGCTTATTTTATGTCCAACTGGTTTCCCAAATGGCAGCCTTACCAAGGTGATGTTGACCATCGACCGGTCTCTACCAATGAATATCTCCCTCCAGTTCAAAGTGCTATTTTAGGTGTCCAGCATGCATTTGCCATGTTTGGAGCAACTGTTTTAGCACCTTTACTCATGGGCTTTAACCCTAACCTTGCTATTTTAATGTCAGGTATCTGTACCATCCTGTTCTTCTTAATTACGGGTGGTCGTGTTCCTAGTTATTTAGGATCGAGTTTTGCCTTTATTGGTGTTGTTGCAGCAGCTACGGGGCATATCACAGGTTCAGGGGCCAATCCAAATCTTTCTATTGCGTTGGGTGGGATCGTAGCGTGCGGTATCTTTTATGCACTCATCGGTTTTATTGTCATGCTCACGGGTACACGCTGGATTGAAAAACTTATGCCGCCTGTGGTGACTGGTGCAATTGTGATGATTATTGGTCTCAACCTTGCCCCTGTTA
This sequence comes from Acinetobacter sp. UC24323, assembly GCF_024151445.1. Classification (NCBI taxonomy): domain Bacteria; kingdom Pseudomonadati; phylum Pseudomonadota; class Gammaproteobacteria; order Moraxellales; family Moraxellaceae; genus Acinetobacter; species Acinetobacter sp. UC24323. Next base: position 243,534 of record NZ_JAHIBY010000006.1, read on the forward strand.
CCATTAAAGGCGTTGCAGGCCAACCATTTGAAATGTGGATGGCCTTAATTACTGTACTTTGTATGGGCAGTATTGCAGTTTTTACACGAGGCTTATTGCAGCGTCTACTTCTATTGGTAGGTTTGATCTTGGCTTATGTAATCTATGCGATTGCGACAAATGGTCTAGGTTTAGGTAAACCGATCGATTTTAGCCAGATCTCACAAGCTTCGTGGTTCGGTATTCCAAGCTTTTCACATCCTACTTTTGATACCAAGGCTATTTTAATTATTGCACCAGTTGCACTGATTTTAGTAGCAGAAAACTTAGGTCATATCAAAGCAGTAGGTGCAATGACTGGAGAAAACCTAACTCCACAATTAGGCAAAGCCTTTGTCGCTGATGGTTTAGCTACGACACTTTCTGGTAGTGTTGGCGCGCCAGGGATGACGACTTACGGTGAAAACATTGGTGTGATGGCAGTCACTCGTGTGTACTCAACCATTGTATTTGTGATTGCAGGCATCTTTGCTATTTTCTTAGGTCTATCACCAAAATTTGGCGCTGTCATTAGTACCATTCCAAGTGCAGTTCTTACAGGTGCATCTATTGTGGTATTTGGCTTAATTACCATTGCCGGTGCAAAAATCTGGATTGAAAACAAAGTCGATTTTTCTAACAATAAAAATCTGATTGTGGCTTCAGTAACCATTATTTTGGGTGCTGGAAACTTTGAATTATTGTTCGGTAATTTCAATTTAGGTGGTATTGGTACAGCAACGTTTGCAGCCATTATTTTAAACTGGCTGTTTAGTTTAAAAGATAAAACCTAAATTCTAAAAGGCAGCGCAAGCTGCCTTTTTTCATTCCGATTTAGTATGATGAATTTTTGCATTTCAATACGTTCCTATCATGCGTTTTGATTTTTTTGATTTACAGCTGGTTCTTCATATTGTCTCGACTGGTAGCCTCACCAAAGGCGCTGACCGCTCTGCGATTTCACTTCAGGCGGCGAGTGAACGTATAAAAAAACTTGAACAGTATTTTGAGACCCCCTTATTTATTCGCCAAACCACAGGTGTAGAACTCACTACAGCTGGACATGCATTTGTAGAACATGCTCGTCAGCTTTTAGCTCAAAAAGATCAACTCGAACAAGAAATGCAGCGGTTCAGACAGCCGACAACAGAAGCATTAACACTTTGGTGTAACTCATCTGCTCAAAGTGAATATCTACCTACGTTATTACCGCAATATTTGGTGCTTCATCCAGAAATGAATATCGATTTGCATGAAGCAGAAAGTTCAGAAATTGTAGATGCATTAACCCAAGGGATTGCAAGTCTTGGCCTAGTCTCGAGTTTTTTCAATACCCGACATTTGCAAACTAAAGAGTTTGCAAGCGACCCATTAGTACTTATTTGCCCTGTGACACATGAGTTAGCCCACTACAAAGAGCTAAATTTAGTAGATGCTTTAAGCTATGGTTTTATTGGACTCAAATCGCATCACTCTTTACAACAGTCCATTGAAACCCAAGCCAAATTATTAGGTTTTAACATACAGTATCGGTTGCGCTTACCTAACTTTGGCGCAATTGTCGAGGTAGTCGCTAAAGGTGTAGGAATTGCGATTATGCCTGCCCGTGCTGCACAGCGCCTACAATCGGACTATGATTTTCATTCAATTCAACTGCTAGGCGCATGGGCAAACCGTAAACTACTTTTGGCCACACAAAGTTTCAATCAGTTGCCTAGTAGTTACCAACAGTTTGCAGACTTTTTATTGCAACATCGTCCTTAAAAATTAACTTAATGCAAAATCATATAAAGTCCTAATGACATCAAGCCTATAAAAAAGATACGGCGAAAAATCTGCTCATTCAGTCGATAGCGGATTTTTTTACCGATCCACATTCCAATGAGCGCAGCTAACAACGCAGCGAAAGATAAACGATAGTCCAGTGTTATCCCTGACATCGGGTTATGGTGTAAAAACACAGCAAGGCAAATGGTAGAGACTGTAAACGTTAATCCTAAAGCCTGTACCAACTCATCACGTTTTAAATGCAAAGACTGCAAATACGGCACAATAGGAATAATAATAACGCCTGTTGCTACAGTCACTGCCCCGCCGATATATCCAATAATGGGTGATAACCAGCGCTCATGCTTTCCTAAATGCGGAAGTTTCTTCACACATAGGCCATAAAGCCCATATAAGGCCAACATGCAACCTAATAAAATTTCACTACTTTGACCATGACTTTGACTTAAGGTAGGTAGAAAACTCCATATTGAGCCCACCACAATACCTGCGAGCAACGTCCAGAAACGGCGAATAAAAGCCCAGACATGTCCTTCAGCAAAAAGCTGCCAGACGTTGGTGACCATTGAAGGAACAATTAAAAGAGATGCAGCCTGAAAAGGACTCATTGCGATGGTGAGTAAGCCCATTGATACCGCAGGCAAGCCTAAGCCGATCATGCCTTTAATCATGCCCGCAAAGGCAAACACCATCATAATAATTGCTAGAAATGTCACTGTTTATCTCCGATTCCCTACAAGGTTATGCTACGGAAAAAACAGGCTTTGCCCTATTCTTGTTTTTAGGAGTAGGCCTCAATTAGAAGTTGAGGCCGTTTTGTATTTTTCTTCTAAAACATTGCTAAAAATACTTTCAATCATCCAAACCCGATACAGGCTATTAAATACATAGCTTTGCCCATCGATACGCAACTCTAAAACCGGCAAATCAGGTTGATGCTTGTCTTGGCAAAGTGCATCATTTTGCGCTAAAACCGACTGTATATCCTGTTCAGTTAACTGCTCAATACCCAGTTGCTGCTGTAACTGTTGGAAATGCTTCTGGAAAGATAGATCTTTTCCTTTCGTCCAAACAGCCTGCAAAATAGTGAAAATTGTATCAAGTTGCTGATTTTCCGGCACACTATAGAAAAGCTTTGCCATCCCAAGCGTACTTTCTTCTGTAGGTCGGCAAAAAGGTGTAAAAGCAACCTCGGTACGTTTAGACACACGTGTTGCCAAGCTCCAGTCAAACCAGTCTCGGCCCCGATAACTCAAAGGATAAACTTTTAGCTGAATATCATAATAGTCTGCGAGCTCTTCTTTAATATAGGCAAGCAACAACCAGCTCATCGGGTCTTCTAAAGCGATAAATACATCAAGTTCAGGATGCAAAGCCTGAATTTCATTTAACGCCTCAGCATCATTAATCAAATGTTCACGCCATTCGATATGATTAATTAAAAATATCGGATTACCTGTCAGTAACTTTTGTTGTTTTAAACGTCGGGTTAAACGTAATAAATCATCTACTGCATGATATTTACGTCCACCAAACTCAAAGTATGCCGCTCGAACAGGTTCATCCGTAAAAATACGTTCTGGAAAATGCTGAGGAACCTGATGCTTGACCGCCATGGCATGTAGAGTACGCAATTTTCCATATTGCTGTTGCCAAAGCATGTGAAAGATATCTTCAAGTAAATGTAAGAAGTTCTGACCTTGTAGTGGGGTTCTTTTTAATATGACAGCGGCTTGTTTTAAAGATTCTGGACTTGGGATTTCTGGAAACTCATCAAAAGCAAACCGGTGCTGATTTGCTAAAATTTTGGCATCATTTAAACAATAATGCTGCCACTCCTCATGCGTCATGCTATTTGGAGGTTCAGAAGCCGTATGGGAAATAATAATTTTTAAAGGTTTAAGTTCATCACTTAAAATTTCATCTAGCTGAGACAATTGCTGAACAGCCAGATAGCTATACACATCATCAAGTCGTAAATAAATACTTAAACCATTTTCCGTGGGTAACACCGCTTGACGAGAAGGCTTTTGGTAAAACCAGCTCGATCGGATAGGGTCAAACCAACGGCGTAGCAGTGACATGAGTAGTGCCTCTAAAAATAAATCCTAAGCGAGATCAAAAGTTATTTTGATCATAGTGCAAGGTGAAACAGTAGTCGAGATAGAAAAATGACTACCTAAGTTCGCGCAGAAAATATGTCATGTTATTTCGCGAGTTTCTGCGTAGGTGAAGATTTTATCACCATTTTATGGCAAACCCATAGAATGATCTGAAACCACCTTTTTCTACAAGCGGATTTTTTTTACCAGACATAAAAAATGCACCCTTAACATGATAACAATTCATCGTGTTAATGGGTGCATGTTTCCTACTCAATTATTAAAATTGAATATTTTATAGAACGCGTACAGCTCCTTTTGCTGCACTTGTGGTATGCATTGCATAAACTTTTAACGCTTTTGATACCTTACGTTTACGTTCTTCCTTCGGATGCCAACCTTTCGCTTCTTGAACTGTACGACGGTGCGCCAAAGTCGCATCATCAATATTCAAGTGAATGGTACGGTTTGGAATATCAATTTCGATGGTATCGCCATCTTCAACCAAACCAATCGCACCGCCTTCAGCAGCTTCTGGCGAAACGTGACCAATTGAAAGACCTGATGAACCACCAGAGAAACGGCCATCTGTAACTAACGCGCAGTCTTTTCCTAAACCTTTCGATTTAAGATAGCTGGTTGGGTAAAGCATTTCTTGCATACCCGGACCACCACGTGGACCTTCGTAGCGAATAACAACCACATCACCAGCTTTAATTTCATTGCCTAAAATTGCTTCTACCGCTGCATCTTGGCTCTCAAAAACTCGTGCTGAACCTGTGAATTTTAAAATAGATTCGTCAACGCCCGCAGTTTTTACAATACATCCATCAAGCGCAATGTTGCCGTAAAGAACAGCTAAACCACCATCTTTAGAGAATGCATGTTCTGCATTACGAATCACACCCTTTTCACGGTCGCCATCTAAAGTTGAGTAGTAACGGTTTTGTGAGAATGCAACTTGAGTTGGAACACCACCCGGAGATGAACGGTAGAACTCATATACCTCTGGATCTTCAGTACGGATAATATCCCACTTATCTAATGCATCTTTTAATGTTTTTTCATGTACGGTTGGTACAGATACATCAAGTAGATTCGCACGATCAAGCTCGCCTAAAATGGCCATGATACCGCCTGCACGATGTACATCTTCCATATGTACGTCTTGTTTTGCTGGTGCTACTTTTGAAAGCACTGGTACTCGACGTGACAACTCATCAATATCGTCCATCGTAAAATCAACTTCAGCTTCATTTGCCGCAGCTAACAAGTGAAGAACTGTATTGGTTGAACCACCCATGGCAATATCAAGTGTCATCGCATTTTTAAAAGCAGCTTTAGTGGCAATTGAACGAGGCAAAATACTTGCATCATTTTGCTCATAGTAGCGTTTGGCCAATTCAACAATAAGCTGACCTGCTTTTAAGAATAATTTTTTACGGTTTGCATGCGTTGCAACGATAGAACCATTGCCCGGTAACGATAAACCTAGCGCTTCTGTTAAACAGTTCATTGAGTTCGCAGTGAACATACCTGAACACGAACCACAAGTTGGACATGCTGAACGTTCAAATTCTGCAACTTCTTCGTCTGTGTAGCTGTCATCAGCTGCAACAACCATAGCATCTACAAGGTCAATTGCTTTTTCATCACCGCGGAATTTAACCTTACCTGCTTCCATTGGTCCGCCAGACACAAATACCACAGGAATATTTAGACGCATCGCAGCCATCAACATTCCCGGAGTAATTTTGTCACAGTTCGAAATACACACCATCGCATCGGCGCAATGTGCATTCACCATATATTCAACTGAGTCCGCAATTAAATCACGTGATGGTAATGAATAAAGCATGCCGTCATGCCCCATTGCGATACCGTCATCCACCGCGATTGTATTGAACTCTTTAGCAACACCACCTGCTGCCTGAATTTCTGCCGCGACAAGCTGTCCTAAATCTTTCAGATGGACGTGGCCTGGAACAAATTGGGTAAATGAATTGACCACTGCAATAATCGGTTTGCCGAAATCTTCATCTTTCATTCCTGTTGCACGCCATAAGCCACGTGCGCCAGCCATATTTCTTCCGTGTGTCGATGTTTTTGAACGATAGTCAGGCATTTGTGTTTCCAACAAGTTGTGCTTGAGTGAAATGACTTCCACTCTGGCTGAATGATACTGATATAGCGTTAGATCAGTCGGAATATTGACTCATCATCATAATTTGATCATTCTCCATTCTATAGAAGCAAATAATATTGGGAAAGCCAAGAACGATAATACTCAGTCAATATTTAGCAAAACTTACATGAATAATTTTTTATTTTTTTATAACCTTTTTTTATCAATAAAAGTTTTTGAATAATTTTTTGTTCACTATTTATGGCTTTAGCTCTCCTTTGTACCTCGATTTAGGGCTTCAATCGTTTTTCACGTATACTAGCGTTAAACTTTTTTTGGATTGCATTTGTGAAAATTATTTTTGCTGGCACCCCCGAATTTGCTGCAACAGCATTGGCGGCTCTACTAAAAACTTCCCATGAAATTATCGCGGTTTATACTCAACCAGACCGTAAAGCAGGTCGTGGACAAAAACTAACACCGTCTCCTGTAAAACAGCTTGCGCTGGAACATAATATTCCTGTTTATCAACCACTTCACTTCAAAGCTTCAACTGAAGAAGGCTTGGCAGCTCAACAAGAACTTGCTGCTTTAGGCGCTGATGTCATGGTAGTTGCAGCATATGGCTTAATTCTTCCACAAGCTGTGCTCGATACACCTAAATATGGCTGTTTAAATATTCACGGCTCATTATTACCACGCTGGCGCGGTGCAGCACCGATTCAGCGTGCAATTGCAACAGGTGACGACGAAACTGGTATCACCATCATGCAAATGGCTGCAGGTTTAGATACAGGCGATATGATGTATAAAACATATTGCCCAATCACTTCCGAAGATACATCAGCGACGTTGCATGACAAACTTGCAGCTCAAGGTGCAACAGCAATTTGTGCGGTACTTGAGTCAGAAGAAACTCTGCAAAAATATTTAGCAGAACGCGAAGTTCAAGACGAAAGCTTAACAGTCTATGCGCATAAACTCGTGAAATCAGAAGCTCGTATTGATTGGTCTATGAATGCAGTTCAAGTTGACCGCAATATCCGTGCATTCAACCCATGGCCTGTTGCCTTTATTCAACTTGATGAAAATAATGCGCTGCGTGTTTGGAATTCAACAATTTCTAGTCAAAGCAAAGCGAATGCTCAAGCTGGTGAAATTATTGCAATCGATAAACAGGGTGTACATGTCGCTTGCGGTGAAAATACATTTATTTGTTTAACGAGTGTGCAGTGGCCGGGTGGTAAAGCATTAAATGCTCAACAAATTGCACAAACTCAAAAACTTCACGTAGGACAGATTCTGCCATGAGTCAGGTTACTTCAAATTCATCACGTTTTAACCTGCGCGCTCAAGTCGTCCAGACCTTGCTAAAAGTTCAGCAAGGTCAATCGCTCGCTAGTATTTTAAATACACAGCTGAATCAAGTAGCAGAGCGTGATCGTGCACTATTTCATGAACTTGTTTTAGGTACATTGCGCCAATGGTTCGCACTTAAGTCAATTAGCCTGCCTTTACTCAGCAAACCTTTAAACAATGAGACTGTAGAAACCTGCCTATACGTGGGCCTTTATCAAGTTTTATGCACGCGTATTGCAGCGCACGCTGCCATCTCGGAAACAGTCGATGCAACTAAACAACTTGGTTTCCCTGCACTCAGTGGTATTGTTAATGCAATTTTGCGTCGAGCAACTCGTGAAACTGATGACTTTCAGCAAGGTTTACAGCAAGCACATGGCTTACCAAGTTGGCTTTTTAAACGGTTAAAAAAGGATTGGGGAGAACAAACAGAAGCTCTCTGCCAATCGTTAAAGCAAGCCGCGCCTTTAACTTTACGGGTGAACCAGCGTCATATTGGTCGAGATGCTTATTTAGCAAAACTGCAAAGTTTAGACATTCAGGCACGTGCGTGTTTGTTTTCCGAAGCTGGTATTGTCCTTGAGCAATCTGTACAAATCACTCAGTTACCGGGTTTTGAACAAGGCTGGTTCTCTGTACAAGATGAACATGCACAGCTATGTGCCACCTTGTTGCCGGATTTAAACAATAAAACGGTTATTGATGCTTGTGCTGCCCCAGGGGGTAAAACGGCTCATTTGCTTGAAAAGTTTAAACCAGCACAGCTCATCGCCATTGATCAGGACCCAAGCCGTTTAGTCCGCGTGACTGAAAACTTAAATCGCTTAGCACTCGATCAAAGTCATACGGAAATTTTGGCAGCCGATGCAACCAAGTGGACTCCTGCTCAACCTGTAGATTGTATCGTACTTGATGCTCCTTGTTCTGCGACAGGTGTAATTCGACGTCATCCTGACATACGCCTATTGCGCCAATCTAGTGACATAGCCCAAACCATTGAGCTACAAAAGCAGATCTTAGAGCACATGTGGCAGCAACTCAAAGTTGGCGGTACATTGCTTTATATCACCTGCTCAATTTTAAAATCTGAAAACGAACAGCAGATGATCAACTTCTTCACAGAACATGCTGATGCAAAAGAAGTGAAAATCGAGACAGATTGGGGAATTGAACAAGCTTATGGCAGACAACTGTTGCCAGAAGCACAATCTGGTGATGGATTTTATTATTGTAAAATTCAAAAGATTGCATAAAAAAAGCAGGCGTTATGCCTGCTTTTTTACTAGATCAGAATATCAAAGCGTATGCTGATCTTTTACTTCTTCTAAAACTTCATCTAACTCTTCAGGATGCTTTGTTAAATGTAAGATGGATAATGCTAATCCACCCCATACAAATACCATCGAAATTATTAACATCACGATTGCCGAAGTATTCATTATTTTATCCTCCTAGCGATCTTTCATTTTACTTAACACGATAGCAACGACTGCACAGAAAATCACACTGCCCCAGCCGAAGACACCTTGTAAGCTCATACTATAAGTATCATAGCCATTTTTGATCAAATTAAAAACAGTCATACAGAGTGTTGTTAATAAGATTAAAGAGGTAATGACTGTTAAAGTGAAGTCCCAGCCTTTACCCAATTGAATGGTTGAGATACGGTTTACATGGTCGCGAAGCTCTTTAAGTGCTGAACGTTTAAACCAAGCTACGCTAATAATTGATAATAAAGCCCCACCAATAATCCCAATGTTATTAATAAAGTGATCAACAATATCAACGAGCTTAATTGCGTTTACACTTGAGAATAAAATAATTGAAACCAGTGCACTACCACCACCAATAATCGTTACCGCTTTCTTACGTCCCCACTTTAACTTATCTTGCATTGCTGCAATAGGCACTTCCAAAATACTGACCATTGAAGAAATACCAGCAACAAATAATGAAGAGAAGAACAAAAGACCGAATAGATCAGCACCAGAACCTAAACTTGAAATAATTTTAGGGAAAGCAATAAATGCGAGTCCGATACCGCCACTCACAACATCCTTAACTTCAGTACCTGCGGCATGTGCCATAAAGCCAAGCGCTGCGAAGATACCAATACCCGCTAAAATCTCTGTTGATGCATTTGCAAAACCAACGATTAAACCAGAACCAGTTAAATTCGTTTTTGGTTTTAAATAGGATGCATAGGTCACCATGATCCCGAAACCAACTGAGAGTGAAAAGAAAGTATGGCCATAGGCAGCTAACCAAACTTTATAATCCATCATTGCAGACCAGTTCGGTGTAAAGAATGCATTTAAACCTTGTACCGCACCTGGTAAACGTAATGATTGAATAACTAAAATAGTGAAGAGAATGAATAATAAAGGCATGAAAATCTTATTTGATAATTCCACACCTTTTTTCACACCACCATAAAGAATGATGAGAGTAAGTGCCCAAATCCCAACAATCGGCCAGAATAAATGACCTACAAACTGTAGATCAAAGCCGGTTGCTTTTGTGGTCTGCAAATAGGTATTAAAGAAGAAACCTTCCGGATCACTTCCCCACATTTGGCCAATAGAGAAGTAAACATAGCTACCAGCCCATGTAAGTACACTTGCATAGTACAAACCAATGATGATACAGACACAAACCTGCCACCACCCTAATGTTTCACCACCTTTAAATAAGGCACGATATGCCTTAGGAGGTGAACCAGTACTACGATGGCCTACCGCATAATCTAAAAATAATAACGGTAAACCAGCAGTAATGAGTGCTAATAGATAGGGAATAAGAAACGCACCACCGCCATTTTCATATGCAACGTACGGAAAGCGCCAAATATTACCTAAGCCTACAGCCGAACCAACGGCTGCAATAATAAAACCAGATCGTGACGTCCAGTTTTCACGAGTATCTGTCATAGAACACCTAATGTTAAAAGATTACTTATTTTTACTGCTATTGTTGATTGTTATTCCGCATGCAAAAAAAGAACCAAAAAATACTTTTGTGTTTGTAGAAAATAAAATGCACCTTTTGAGTATTTTTATTCCCTTAACAAACAAGCAAAAATAGAAAATTCTTCCTTAAAGATTTTTGTCCATTTTTTGCCCCTATATAGCTGAACAATACCTGTTTTTATTTCTTTTTACTGTAATTTCCGTCTGAAAATTTACGTTTTTTTAGAGATTCTTATCTAGATTGGTTATTTTTTAGCTAATATTCCTGTTTTAAAGCATATTATTACCTTCTTATATTCAATGATATTTTCTACCATTAAAATTTCATTCCCATCCATAAAGTAGATATATCAACTAATTTATAGATGAGTAAAATATCAAAGTATTATCGATCCCTTACACAAAATTTATACTAAAACCTCTAAAACTCAAATCACCATAAGTAATTAATTTTTATATGAAAATTAATTAAATAAAAGAATATTAAAAATTGAAGATATAGAAGCTTTATATTCACCATTTTTCATCAATGCATAACTGCAAAGATATCTATATCATGCGTTCAAAGATTTTCTTTTTAGGATTGATGATGAAAATATTAAAACTGTCTTTTTTAGCACTCGGGATGGGTCTTAGCGGATTCGCACAAGCAGATTTTATAGGCGTAAAAGGAGACGTTGGCTACTGGTTTTATGACGGCAAAGCTAATATGTCTTCACAATCTCCTGAAGATCAAGATCTAGACCGAAAAGGTAGTGCTCAACTTTCATTAGCTTTTGAGCACCCAATCCCGTTTATTCCAAATGCAAAAATTCGTTATGTTAATTTAAATACTCAAACTAAATCAGAAACTTTGGGTCAAGCTAACTATAACGTTGATTTAGATCATAGTGATTTTATTCTCTACTATGAGTTACTAGATAATATTGTCAGTGTAGATGCAGGTCTTGGTGCAACTGTACTAAATGGAGATATTACTGCCTATACCGGTAAACGTGTAGATATTGATAAGACATATCCAATTGCTTATTTATCAGGTGAAGTAAAACTTCCATTTACAGGGTTAAGCGCTAAAGGTGAAGCAACATATACAAACTTTGATGATGCAAAAATTACAGATGCGTTAGTAGAAGCAAAGTATAAGTTTGCCGATAATTTATTAATCGATTTAGGCTTAACAGCTGGTTATCGTATCCTCAATATCGATTTAGATGATTACGATAACAATGACCTTAAATTTGAATTTAAAGGGCCTTATGTGGGCTTAGAAGCACATTTCTAAATTAAAACAGGATTTTGATCTTCCCCATATAAAAAAGAACTCTATAAGAGTTCTTTTTTATTCAACCATACTCACATATTTTGGATATTTTTGAATTCGTTGACACCATTCTTGAATATTTGGGTATAACTTTAAATCGAAGCCGCCTTCCTCAGCTACATGCGTGTATGCATATAAAGCAATATCAGCAATTGTAAATTTATTTCCAACAAGATAGTCGTGCCCTACTAAAGCTTTATTCATAATAGATAATGCTTTATGGCCTTTTGGTTGTAATTTATGATATTCCTCTATTCTTTCTGGCGGTAATCCTAGATATTTATTAATAAAACGAGCAACTGCAATAAATGGTTCATGGCTATATTGTTCAAAGAACATCCATTGATACATTTTTGCCTTCATATAAGGATCTGCAGGAATCAATTCCGTTCCCTCAGCCAAGTAGCCTAGAATAGCGTTAGACTCACTTAGAACCCGTCCATCATCTAAAACTAATACAGGTATTTTCCCATTAGGATTTAAAGATAGAAATTCTGCTGTTTGAGTATCTTTATTTAAAATATCAACATGAATCCATCTATGATTTATATTTAATAGGGATAGTAACAGTTTGATTTTATAACAATTACCTGAATCTACATCACCATAGATTATCATAGGTACTTACCCCCTTATTCTGCTTATTTAAATATATAATTTTCTTATTGTTTATAACACAACCCTTCCATAATATTTTGATTTCCCATATAAAAAAACACCCCCAACCACTGGTTGGGGGTGTTTAGAATAATGAGCTGGCGATGACTTACTCTCACATGGGTAATCCCACACTACCATCAGCGCTAAGAGGTTTCACTTCTGAGTTCGGGAAGGGATCAG